>CAZLBV010000145.1:0-7250 GCA_964557845.1 uncultured Eubacteriales bacterium
TTGAGTCGGACCAGAATCAAAAAAATTTAAAAATATATTTTTTTTCGACCATGCAGCCTGGATTATTCAAGCGCCGAGGTTGCTGCCAATACAAGACGCATCGATTGAAGATGTATGTGTAATACCGCGAATGGGCTGCAATGAAACAGACATGGTGAGATCGGCACTTCCGATCGAATCTGCGGGATGCCTGGATTATTCAAGCGCCGAGGTTGCTGCCACGGCGAGGCAGCAGCCCATGAGATAGTAGCTGTCTACATCGAATGGGCTGCAACGATGCCGGGGTAGTGAGATCGGCGCTCCCCACCTTTTAATATATGTATATTTGGGTAAAAATTGCTGATATGAAATTATTATTAAATGAAAGCCGCATAGGATAATTTTATTGCGATGAGAAAAAATAATCCCTGATTATTATTCACCTATTACAACAACCATCAGCAATTTTTATGAATAATCCAGGCTACATGTTGCGGCGGTACTGTCCGCCTATAGTATACAGCGCCTCCGTTATCTGCCCCAATGAACAGACTCTAACAGTTTCCATAAGCTCTTCGAATATATTGCCACCGGATACAGCGACTTTTTGCAAGCGCTCCAAGGCCGCTGGGGCTTCCTTTGCGTTTCTCTTTTTAAATTCCGCCAACCGCTTGAGCTGCGATCTTTTCTCTTCTTCAGTTGCCCGCGATAACGGAAGAGATGAGGCAGCTTGCCCATTATCCTCTTGCTCTGCCTCAGCATTCCTGAAGGTATTCACTCCAATTATGGGGTAATCTCCACTATGTTTAAGCATTTCATAATATAAAGATTCTTCCTGGATCAAACTTCTCTGATAACCTGTTTCCATAGCGCCTAACACCCCACCTCTTTCGGTTATCCTATCAAATTCCATAAGAACCGCCTCTTCAACCAGGTCCGTCAACTCTTCCACAATGAAGCTTCCCTGGTTCATGTTCTCATTTTTGGCCAATCCCCATTCCCGGTTGATAATTAGCTGAATGGCCAAGGCCCGTCTGACTGATTCAGCACTGGGAGTAGTGATGGCTTCATCATATGCATTGGTGTGAAGGCTGTTGCAGTTGTCATATACAGCACATAATGCCTGGAGAGTCGTACGGATATCATTGAACTGAACCTCCTGGCTGTGCAGAGAGCGGCCGGATGTCTGAATGTGATATTTCAACATCTGAGAGCGAGGGGACGCTCCATATTTATCCCGCATGGCGATCGCCCATATACGGCGAGCCACCCTGCCTATAACAGTATATTCCGGCTCCATTCCATTGGAGAAAAAGAAGGACAGATTGGGGCCAAACCTGTCCAAATCCATTCCCCTGGAAAGATAATATTCCACATAGGTAAATCCATTGGAAAGGGTAAGCGCCAACTGGGTGATCGGATTTGCACCCGCCTCGGCGATATGATATCCGGAAATAGATACAGAATAAAAATTCTTCACATTGTTTCGAACAAAATATTCCTGAATGTCACCCATCATCTTCAAGGCAAAATCGATCGAAAAAATGCAGGTGTTCTGCCCCTGATCTTCCTTAAGGATATCCGCCTGTACTGTACCCCTCACTTGAGATAAAGCTTCGGCGCGAAGTTTCTGGTATTCTTCTTGGGTAAGTTCACGCCCCAGTTTAGCTTTATACTTTTCCACTCTCTGATCAATGGCCGTATTTAAAAACATAGCCAGCATCATGGGTGCTGGACCATTGATGGTCATGGAAACCGATGTATTGGGAGAACAGAGATCAAATCCTCGATAAAGGACCTTTACATCATCCAAAGTACAAATACTGACACCAGAAGTTCCGATCTTTCCATAGATATCAGGCCTTTCCTCAGGATCACACCCATATAGCGTCACGGAATCAAAAGCGGTAGACAAACGCTTGGCATCGTAATTTTCGGATAAAAGCAGGAAACGGCGGTTGGTCCGGGCTGGGTCTCCTTCCCCTGCAAACATACGCGTAGGATCTTCCCAACCTCTTTTTAAGGGAAAAACTCCGGCTGTATAAGGAAAATATCCGGGGAGATTCTCACTGCGTAGCCACTGGTAAATCTCGCCGGGATCTGTAAATTTAGGCAGTGATATTTTCGGGATCTTCTTATGGGAAAGAGATTCGGTATATAAAGGCTGTCTGATCTCCTTATTTCTTACCGTATAAACTAATTCATCACGTTCATAGAGTTCTCTGGTTTTTTCCCAGCTTTCCAATAGGGATTTGGTCTCGAGGTCCAGTTGTGTTTCCAATTCAACTGCCTCATCTTTGAGGCGGTCTATAATCTTTTGGATATTATCATTACTGCTCCTACTAACGATCCCTGTGGTTTCTTTTATATGCCAGTTCTGTCGGACTGCTTCAGCCTGTTTTTTGGTATGCTCATGATACTTTCTGACTGTGTCGGCAATCTCTGACAAATACCGGGTTCTCTCAGGAGGAATGATTATCGTTTTTGATGACGATGTTTTATTAACTGGTATAGACATGGATGTTTTGAATTCAACCCCTGTTTTTACTTTAACGGCATCCAGTAAAGCTCCATAAAGCGCAGTAACACCATCATCATTGAATTTAGAGGCGATAGTGCCGAAAACCGGCATGTCTTCCAGAGCCTTGTCAAAAGCATTGCGGTTTCTCTGCACCTGCTTACGGACATCTCTAACAGCATCATCTCCTCCCCTCTTTTCAAATTTATTAATTACAATAAAATCGGCAAAATCAAGCATGTCGATCTTTTCCAGTTGGGAGGCTGCCCCGAATTCGCTGGTCATCACATAGATAGATACATCAGCAAGATCGATGATACTTGAATCACCCTGTCCAATTCCTGCAGTCTCCACAAATATAAGATCAAATCCAGAGGCTTTTAAAACTTCCAGAACTTCTGGAAGAGCTTCCGGAATCTCGGAATGAGATCGACGTGTAGCCAGAGAACGCATGTATACCTTGGGATTATTGATGGCATTCATACGGATTCTATCTCCCAAAAGGGCACCGCCAGTTTTTTTCCTGGAAGGATCACAGCTTATTATCGCAGCATGCACATGTTTGAAATCATGCAGGAAGCGCAAAATCAATTCATCGGTAAGCGAAGATTTTCCTGACCCACCGGTTCCGGTAATGCCGATTACAGGAATGGATTTTTCCTTTTTTCTCTCAGTCAGAAGTTTTTTTAGGCCGGCTAATTCAGATTTCTGCTTCGAATCATGCTTGCCGAGTTCACTGAGTGTAATTAATTTGGCAATTAAACGCTTATTCTCTGGTTCCAGACGGGAATCTTTCATATTCAGGCCGGAAACTGTAGAAAAATCCAACATTTCTGCCATATGATTTATCATTCTTTGGATACCCATACGGGCTCCATCCTCAGGAGAATAAATCTTGGTTACTCCATATGCTTCCAACTCCTTTATCTCTTCAGGGATGATTACTCCTCCGCCCCCTCCAAATATCTTGATCTGAGATGCATCCCTTTCCTTTAGAAGGTCCACCATGTATTTAAAAAATTCAATATGGCCTCCCTGATAGCTTGAAACAGCCACTCCCTGGGCATCTTCTTCGATCGCAGCATTAACGATCTCCTGAACAGAGCGGTTATGCCCCAAATGAATGACTTCTATCCCAGTATTTTGAAGAATTCGGCGGATCAAATTAATGGAAGCATCATGGCCGTCAAATAAAGAGGTCGCGGTAACCGCCCTTATATGGTTCTTTGGTTTGTAAACATGTTCTTTATCTTCCATCTTCATTAATTCTCCTAGTATTTTGATTCGATTTTCTTGTTTTGGCTTCCATCCCCAAAACAGGTTGCCTTTCCTAAAATAAAACGAGTTTGGATCTCAATATACTCGTCGATTGTATAATTCCTAGACAGAAACCAGCGCCTGAATGTCCACATATGCCCAAGTACAGTGATATTGTGAGCGATCAATTCTATGGTTGATTTATCCAAAGCAGGGAGATCTCCAGCATTCACCAGCTTCTGTACCACATCTACAAATAACTCGGTGACCTTAATTTCTTTTTCAAGCACCCTCTTACGCCAATGAGGAGGAAGTGTTCTGGTTTCCTGATATATAAGTAAAATATGATCACTCATCCGGTGGCAGACTACAAAATATTCCTTGATCATGGCTGCCAGCACATCCCTTCCCCTAGAAGCTTTTCGCAAGGCATTGGTCACACTCCGTTCTACTTCGGCGTGAATGGCATCACAAACCAAATACAAGACATCTTCTTTGGTCCTGACATACTCATACAGAAGGCCAGTAGAGATCCCGGCAGCTCCTGCGATCTCCCTGGTTGTGGTTTTATGGAAGCCTTTATCTATAAATAACCTTACAGCTGCATCTGCGATCTGCCGCCTTCTCTCGTTTACCAGCTCCTGGTTTTTTATTTGTGTGGGGACATCTTTGGTTTCACGGCTGTTCGGATATGGCATACTCTTATTCCTAAGTAATAAATCTAAAAACTGTCTCGGCTTCCTAGTTGAGCGAGCGCTCAGTCAACATAACATAATTTTTTTTGTGCGTCAACCTTTATATGCAAATTCTAACAATATCTTTTCCCATTTTACTTATCTCCTCTAAAAATTCTCATATAATTTCATCAACAATATCATCTTCTTTTTCCTCATTCCCCTTAGAAGAACCCCCCAAAATTTTCCAGATAATTGATCTATGTTATTTAACCTGGATTATTCAAGCGTCGAGGTTGGTGCAAACAGAAGACGCCTCGAGTGAAGCTTAGTCAACTACCGCGAACTCGGGGCGGTGAAGTGTTTGTGCTGAGATCGGCGCTCCCGAAGGGTAAAAAATGCAGATTATAATAAATGATGTGTAATCAAAACTGTGATGTAATATGTTTTCTGTAGACGTATTGTACATTACTGATAATAATAGGTTTAATCTAATTATCTGCATTTTTTGTGAATAGTTCAGGTTAATTACACACAAACAGATCATAGTTCAAGTGGATTCTATAGATTCATGGGGGCACCTTTTTCTCTCCCTCCTCTCCACAAGAAGTTCCCACTTTTTTCTTAACCTTCGTACCATACGGTTAAAGGATATGTATAATTCCCGAAGAAAGCCCTACTCAGCAGCACGGGCATGGTCCCTAGAGTGAAACTCGAGGGGAGTGCTGTGAGGAATGGGAGTGGTTTTTCCTCGCTGGGAAAAACCACGTCTTTCTGAGGGATTTATACATGTCCTTTCCCGTACTTTTGCTTCGTGACCTCAAAAAATGGGGGGACTCCTCCCCCTACTTGACAGTAAAATTTACATGAGTTATGGTTTTCCTTTCTTAGAGTGTTTACAAAAAATATCAGGAATAGTCCGGAGGGCGATTATATAGATGGGCATTTCGCCAGTTCCACATTTAATCAAAGAAATAATCCAGGTTAGATCGGAGTATACCAGCGCCCGTTTGATATATAACAACCTAAAACACCGGAAAGAAGGATCTCGATACAACCGACATGACGGGTATCTAGCTCCTCAGGTCGATTATAGAACCGACAACGGAGACCTCAAAACCTTATGTGTTAGAGATTATGACGTGCGTTCTCTCGATAGGGTTTCTTCAAATAAAGCCATCGAACATCTAACATTAATTCATCTGGCCCGACAGGGTGATAAGCCTGCATGCGATGAACTGATAAAAAGAAGGGATAAACTTAATGCCCAGATCGCAGCGCGCTTCGCATCCAGGAATCTGTTGGAGAACGACTATGTCATTCCTTATACCACAGATAGGCCTTTGTCGGTTGAACAGACAAGTAACAAGGGAGGAATGCTGCTGGACCTTTTCCGCCGCGGATTTGCTACTCCAGATTTCAGTCTTTTATCGGCCGGCGTTTACAAATTAAACTCAAAAGAAAAAAAACAGTGTGCATTGGACGCTATTCAGAATCTTGAAACCTTGAGCGGAAGAATATTGGGTGATCCTCACAATCCACTTTTGATCGCTATGCGTACGGCCATGCCTTCCTATATTCCTGGTTACATGCCGACCTATCTTAATGTGGGACTGAGTCCTGAAATGCTGGCTGGCCTACCCAAGAGATATGGGGATGAAGCCACAGCCAGGATCCGTTTAAATAACCGGAAGACTATCCTGGAAGCACTCGACCCGGCGGCTTTTAAATTCATCGAAAAAGAAATCCATCCGGGATTGAGTGCCAGTGAGAATCACGATCTGTCTGAGAGAATCGAGAATATTATCAGCCGGTATGATTCAGAACTTATTACGTCTCCTCAACACCAAATTCATTTTTTTATTTCTAAGGCTTATCAATATTATGCTGACCATCTCGATGCGCTTCGCAACTTTATGGGGAAAGATACTCATTTTCCCTCTATTATATTACAGAGGATGGTTTGCAGTGTCATTGATAAACATTCCTATGCTGGGGTACTTTACAGCCGTCATCCTCGAAAGGGACAGGGAGTCTACTTGCAGTATGCCAGGACTATATACGGTGAAGATCTTATGACAGGTCGTCTTCGCCCAGAAGAAGCATATTTTGATGATCCCCAGGAAGCCCGCAAAGATTTTCCGGCGATCTATCATTTCTGGGAAAGACTCTTCCAGCTTGAAAAGATCTATGCCTCACCGGTTATGGTGGAGTTCACCGGAGTTCACGGTACTTTTACTATTCTGCAGGTCAATCAGGCTGAGTTGACAGGTTCAGGCATGTTGACAGCCGTAATGGATCTTCATCACGACAATAAGATCCCGGTTTCCCGCGTTAAGGAATTGATCAAACCTTATCATGTCCGCCAGATCGAATCCGATGCTATCGATCCCAAATCCTTACTCAAATTAACTCCCTTTTGTCGTGGGCTTTCACTGCTTCCCCGGACTGCTGTAAGCGGCAGAATTTTTTTCTCTACATCCCGGGCAAAACAAGCCCGGCAAAAGAATAAGATTGACAAAATTATATTGGTAAAAAAACGCTTTTCTCCTACCGATGCCATTGAAATGAAAACCATAGATGGCATCTGCAGTATGAGTCCCGCAGCTATTCATGTGGTCACCAATGCCCAGAATTTGGGCATACCAGCTCTTCTTAACCTAGAGGAAGATAAGGTTTATATCGATGAAGATAAAGGCATCATGCATAATGAAGCAGGAAATATCATTAAAGAAGGAGAATGGGCAACCCTTTCCAGCCGTAATAAAACCCTTTTTATTGGCAGAGCGGCTTTTGCCCCTGCCCGGCTGCTCAGATATATG
>CAZLBV010000146.1:0-10619 GCA_964557845.1 uncultured Eubacteriales bacterium
GGCTGCACCATAATAAATCATCTTTTTTCTCCTTTCGATTGTAGGATATACGATCTTCTCTTGTGACGAAAGGATCTTCTAGATGATTATCAGGCCCAGGTAATTATTTTATTATCTTATATTTATCTGATTTTTCCACAGAAACCATCCCCAAACTAATTTGTTTATTAATGTCAAAAACAAAAGCTTATCCTGTTTAATTTGATAATTATTCTGATTCAATCCGGTAGGATTAATTTCGTTTGGAAACAGCATCAAGTTTCCCTCAATTTCATGTTACTCTATCTTTTAATTTTGGATTAAGATTATTAAGATTATCACACCAGAAAAGCCAAGGTCAATGACTTAAGCAACAAAAAAGGGCTCCCGAAGGAGCCCTTATAGAGTCATGTTACCGGACTGCGATCAAGCCTTACCATGACAGCCTGACCGGACCCGATCAATCATCTCATTTGGCTTTTCTTATGAAAATATCGCCATTAAAGTTCTTAAAAACGTATTCCTGACCGCCGCCGTTGATCTTTCCATAGATAGTTTTATCGAAGCTGATTTGGTACCTGCCTTTCTCATCTTTTTCCTCTTCCTGCTTTTGTGCCGGCTGTTGCATGATCTGAATCTCATAGTCGCTGTAGATATCGCCCATTTCAGATTTCATCTTAACATCTGCCTTTATCTCTCCCGGAAAAGTTACATCCACATCTCCATTGAAGCTGGAAAAAGCCATCGGTTTTTCAGGATCGATCTGCTTAAATATGACCAGCAATTCTCCGTTAAAAGTATTGGCGATCACGTTTCCACTAATGCCGGTCAAGCTAATTCCACCGTTGTGATTGGTAGTTTCGATCTCACCAGATACATTTTCCACAATAATATCTCCTTCATTGAAACCGGAAATTTTTAAGGAACTGGAAACCGGTACCTGAACAGTAAGGTCGACTGCGTATCTAAGAGATTCAACCTTGATGTTTACTTCATTTCTTTCTTCAGTAACCGTAAGTCCGGACGCACTCATCGGGATAAGTTTCATTCCCTTGGCTTTTTCACTGGTTGGTTCTTTCTCGATCTTTCTGGACCTGACTAGGGCTTCCACAACCACATCCTGGCCATTGTATCCTTTAACTGAAATGGATCCCCGGAAAGTTGAAACCTTGACCATAGCCGGTTGAGAAGGATCACTCAGTGGAACAGCGGCCCGATCAACAGTATTCTCCTGGCTGTAAACTACAGCCGCTACCGCAAATATCCCTAACATTATTGTGAGAAAAATTCTCTTTTTACTCATTTTTAACCTCCGTTAATTATCTTTATTTTTCTGAGCTAACAGAATATCACCGTTTAAGGTGTCCAGTTTTATTTCAGGACCGCCCTTTCCTGACCGAACAGAAAAAAAGCGGCTGCTTTTATATATATATTTTCCCTCTTTTCTCTCTCCCTTACCCGGCTGAGCAGCGAGGTGCTTTACAGGGAAATCGCTGTAGATGTCCCCATTGAATGTTTTCAGCAGGAATTCTGCAGATGGTGCCTCAGGAAAGGAAATCTCAAGATCTCCGTTTATAGTATGAAACGAACAGGGAGCTTCCGGATTGCGGGTAAAGACAACCTTGACCCAGCCGTTAACTGTGTGCGCCTTTGCTGCTCCGGCTATATCCTTCATGTCAATTTTTCCATTGACATTTTTAACATCAAACTCACCATCAACGCCTTCCACTGTAATATCTCCATCAGTTACGGTTTTAACATAGAGATTGGTCTTATGCGGAACTTTTATCTCAAAATCATACTTGACCTGATAACCGGGGTCTCTCCAATGGATCGAATTTCCTTTCTCATCCCGGCAGCGGAACGGACCGTTTACATAAAGATCGATGGAATTTCCCTCGGTTGTGATATCAAGAGTGACTTCTTGTTGGGCTTTTTCCAGTTTGTCCTGGCTTTTAGCCTTAATGGTTTTGTTCACCAGAACTTGCACATCTGTCCCATTGTATCCTTTAACTGAGATAAAACCCCAGACATTATCTACGTGAAGTTCCCTTATCCCTTTTGGATCCGGAAAACTTAAATTTTTCTGGATCTTTTCTGTTTTTTCAATAGCATAACGTTCGGCAGATATGAAACTAAATCCTATCAGTAATAGTACCGAAAACAATAAAATACTCTTTTTCATAGCAGCCTCCTTAAAAGCTCAACTTTTGAATCCCCTGTTCGGCCCGGTCCTTAACCGAAGGATCGATCTTTTCATCCTGGATAAGTGCCTTAAGTGCATCCGCCGCCCTCCGTTCCCGGAAAGAAACCAACAGATCGACCAACTCCATTTGAACCAGCGGAGAATCTTGACGGGCAAGTGAATCTATTAGGCCGGACTTGACCTCGGGATTATTATGAAATATATAAAGGGCATCCACCGCCGATAATCTGACATTGATATTCTGGTCGTTATTCAAAGTGTCGAATAGAGCATCAATCAGACGTCCATCCGGTTCCTCCATCCGTGAGCTTATACTGACTCCCCGCAGCCTCGCACTGGGTGATTCCTGTTCCAATAACGAGACGGCCCAGGCCTGGCGCATATCCTGCATCTCCTGGCGGAGCCGGGCGATCTCTGTGGAAGGATCAGCTCCTGACTTCAGCAGCATCCCGATCGTCAATCCTGCGGCCAAAAACAGGAAGGAAACCGCTGCCTGGATCGCCGGCTGTTTGGGCCACAGATCCGCAAAAACATTCTGTACCTTTAATCGAAAAGATCTCCTATACTCTCCCCTATTCAAATTCCTTTTTTCACTTTCCAGCATAGAGTAGAACCTTGAACGCAATCCTCCTCCCGGTAGCTGCTCAGGCAGCACTCCCAGTTTTGTCCAGACTGCGCTCAGGTCTTCGATCTCTGCCCGGCACGCTTCACACTCAGATAGATGAAGACGAATCATATTCATCTCATCCTCTCCTAGATCCCCGACTAAAAAATCAGGAAAAAGTTCTTTTACTTGTTCACATTTCATGGAGATACACCTCCCGATAATTCTATGTAAATCTTGCTTAAATCTTTTATGGCGCGGTGAACCGTGGCTTTTACGGTCCCTATTTGGCAGCCCATCAACTCAGCGATCTCTTTATATTTAAGATTCTGAAAACGGCTGAGAAGCAGGATCTCTCGTTTCTTCAGCGGCAGCCTGGCCAAGGCTTCCCGTATAAATTGAATATCCTGTCCCTGCGCAACTTCTTCCTCTGGATTTGAATCCGTACTTTCAGTCTCCACCCACTGTTCCTCCATCGGCAGTTCATCCTTGATCTTCCTTAAATGATCGATATGGGTATTCCTTGCGACCTGATAAAGCCAGGTTGTGAATTTACTCTCAGCACGATAGGTGCTCCGGTATTTCAATATCCGGCAAAAAACTTCTTGGACCAGATCTTCAGAAAGCCCTTGATTCCAGGTAAGACGGAGAAAAAAATTATATAATTTGACGTTATGCCGTTCGAACAATATGGCCAGTTTTTCGATCTTGCCGTCTCTAACCATTTCCATCAATGTCGTATCATTCATAGATTGCACCATATTCACTCCACGCTAAATCCGTCTTCTTTAATTTAGACTCGAATTTAATCAAAAGGTTACACTAAATACTTTAATTAACGATGTTTTAGCATAAATCAACTAACCAAATTTCCAAAGAAGCCGCCCCATTTTTATTTAACATTCGAAAACTCGGTTAAAGGATTTTTATATGGGCATGGCCTCTCGAGTTAAACTCGGGAAAATATACTATTTCCTTGACAACCGGATTTCGATCGCTATAATTGATAATGAAAATCATTTTCATTAACTTAGATAAATAAATGAAAAAGGATAACAAATAATTAGACCTAAAGGAGAAATAAGATGTACCAGGTAGACGAAGAAAAATGTACTGGATGTGAAATTTGTTTAAATGTTTGCCCTACTGGAGCAATCTCCATGGTAAACCATATAGCCCAGATTGAAGGCAACAAATGCACAGATTGCGGTGAATGTGTCCGGGTCTGTCCTGTAGAGGCCATTTATCCCGACGAAAGACAACAACAACAAGAGTCTCAACCAGGCCAAAATCAAAATTATCCTAACACTGGTTTCGGTATGGGATCAGGCATAGGCCAAGGTCTAGGCAGAGGTATGGGAAGAGGATCTGGTCTGGGTTTGGGCGGAGGTATGGGTAGAGGTTTAGGAAGAGGCATGGGCCGAGGCATGGGAAGAGGACCCCGAGACGGACGAGGGGGAGGCAGAGGAGGTGGAGGTAGAGGGAGATGAAAGAGAGGATCGACATTGCTATCTCCAGCGGAAAAGGCGGAACCGGAAAAACTTTTGTAGCAACCAATCTGGGAGCGCTTCTATCAGAAAAGTATAAGGCAATCCGTTATCTGGATTGTGATGTAGAGGCTCCCAATGGCCATTTGTTTCTTAATCCGAGGATCGACAACCTAAAAGATGTCACTTTAGTGGCTCCTTCAGAAATTGATAAGGAAAAATGTATCCTCTGTGGAGAATGTGCCGAAATCTGTAATTATAATGCGATAGCGGTAGTTAAAGATCAGGTGCTTTTATTCAAAGAACTCTGCCATGTATGCGGAGGCTGTAAGATTATCTGCCCAGTGGATGCAGTTATTGAAAAGGAACGGAAGATCGGAGTTATTAAAGAAGGTACCAGTAAAAATATTGAAGTAGTCTACGCGCTTCTCGAAACCGCTGAAGGTGGGATGTCTCCCCGATTGGTGCAGAAAGTAAAAGAATACGCCGGAGATGGCATAAATATTTTAGACTCCTCTCCAGGAACAAGCTGCCCGGTCGTAGAGACGGTTAAAGATGCTGACTTGTGCGTTTTGGTTACAGATCCCACTCCTTTCGGCATAAACGATTTAAAACTTTCAGTAGAAATGGCTCGAGAAATAGGCATTGAGCCGGTGATCCTTGTCAATCGGGCCGAATATCTAGACGGCGCCTTAAAAGACTATTGTGCCAGTGAACAGCTTGATATTATTGGGGAGATTCCCGATGAACGCAGGATAGCAGAAAGTTATTCACGGGGAGAATTGGCGATAGATCAATTTCCCGAACTAAAAGAGATATTTGGACAAATAGCCGATAAAATCCTGACATTGGCCGGTCAAGAAAGAAAAATACCAAAAAAGCAAAAAAGAGAGAGCCCTATAACTGAAACAGCTCCTCAAAGCGCACAGAAGTATGCAGTCCCTCAACAAAACAGACCCAAAGAACTAGTGATTATAAGCGGGAAAGGCGGAACCGGCAAAACTTCGTTAACCGCCAGTTTTATATCTCTAGCACGATCGACCGTGACCGCTGATTGTGATGTAGACGCAGCAGATCTACATCTTATTTTATCCCCAAAGATCAAAGAAAGCGGGCTATTCAGCGGCGGAACCGAAGTAAATATTGATCAAGAAAAATGCACCCAATGTGGTGACTGCCTACAAGCCTGCAGGTTTTCCGCAATTAATGAAAATAATATAAATGGATCAATCACATATTCGATCGATGAAATCGCTTGTGAAGGCTGTGGAGTATGTAAACTGGTGTGTAAATACGACGCGATCAATAGTAAAAAGGCAGTGAACGGCGAGTGGTTTATGTCTGAAACCCGCTATGGACCCATGAGCCATGCTAAGTTAGGGGTGGCTGAAGAGAATTCAGGCAGGTTGGTCACTTTAGTTCGCGATAAAGCCAATTTACTGGCCGGGCAGAATGGAAACCGTGAGATCATCATGGATGGAGCTCCCGGCACAGGATGTCCAGTGATATCTTCTCTTACCGGTACCCGTTATGCCTTAGCCGTTACTGAACCTACAGTGTCGGGCTTACACGATCTGGAAAGGATAATGCAAGTGATCAAACACTTCGGAATTGAATCCGGAGTGGTGGTCAATAAATACGATTTAAATCCTAAGCTGACCAAAGAAATAGAAAAACTGGCTGAAAGCTATAATTCGACTTTTCTGGGGACTATTCCCTATGGAAAAGAGGTTACAGAAGCTCAGATGAGGAAATTATCAGTAGTGGAATATACCACTACAGCAGTTACAGAAAGTATAACGGAGATCTGGAAAAAGATATCTAAGGTCATCTCTTCCTGAAACTTAGATACCAGGTTAGATCAAACGATCAAGCGCATATTTTTGACCATAATACTTAATTCCCTATGATCATCATTATCCGGAAACAATTCCGCCGGAATCCAGAATTCATTGGATTCTATAATGATCCTGGACCCGAAGTCACTGGGTGATCTTAGAGGAAATTCTATCTTTTTCCATCCCCGATTGTCACTTTCAAATAATTCTTCATGATCTCCCTGCCGGATAAAAAGCGAAATCTTTTCCAGCTGAGGGTGAGTGTTTTTAATCTCCAGTTCCAATACTCCCCGGCTGGCGGTTGTTTCCAAGATCGCTCTTTTCCCCATCCAGCGAAAATGTTGTTCCCCATCCTTCTCCAGAGGGTACAAACCGCAAATAAGAGAATAAACTTCTTCTCTTCCGGTTTCGAATTGCCTCTTATAGTCGTCTTCGACCAAAATGGATTTGCATATCCGGCATATTGGCATGGGCAGCAAACCCTTTGCACCCGTTTCCCGGATCTTTTTCATCTTTTCTGAATGCCATATAGATTCGAGACTATCCAGATTGGCATCGCCGACAGCGATCTTTCCATCATAATCCACACAACAGGGAGTACAGGTTCCATCCGCCAAGACAGCCATCTGCTCCCGATAAGCAGAACATTCGGCTTTATATCTCTCTACATATCTGACATTTCTGAGAAGATAGTCTGAAAAAGAGCTTATGTCCTTAAAACTAAAAATAACATCCGGAAGAATCTCACAGTGATCCCCTTTAAGACAATCGAGAGGATAATCTTTATACCTACCTTTAAGGCATTCCAGATCTTTTGGAAGAAAACCCAGCTTATATTTTTTTGATATTTTCCTTCCAACTTCTTTCCATTCATCCAAAACAGCAAAAGCTTTTTCTTCATTATCTACCAAAGGAATTAAGGTATCCAGATAATTTTTTTCCAAGCGTGCGGCATTAAAAGATTTTGTGTTCAAATACTGAATATAGATCCGCATAGCAGAATTTAAACGGAATTTATCCTCCACGCAGTCATGGATCCTCTTCATATATTCAAAATAATCAGGTTTTCCCCGGCGGTGGTCGCGATAGAGCTGGGGAGCAAATGTATGGATCCCAATGACCAGCTCTTCAATACCTTTTTCATAGATTCGATCCCGCCTTTTTTTATCCAGGAGAGCTCCATTTGAAAAGAGCCTGACCTGAAGATTCTTTTTATGCACGTAAGCGATAATATCGAATATTTGCGGATGAAGGAGTGGTTCCCCCATTACATGCAGTTGGATAGGTTCATTGGTTAATCCTTTGTCCTCAATCTCATCCAAGAGCTTGTACACCAGAGAAACATCCATAAATCGTCTCTTCCTGGTCATGATCCCATCCGGGCAAAAGGTACAGCTGAAATTGCAGTGATTGGTGAGCTCAATAAAAATAAATTTTATCAATGGATCCGGCATGATCAGTTCCACTAATTATTGGCCTTTATGAATTTTTCCCATTCAAACAGGTCCGGTATATGTTCATATTTCTCCAGAGCCTCTGCCACCTGGGGTGAATGTTCATTAAGCCAGCCTCCGATAGATCTGATCTGGTCTTCTCTTATCTCGACCATTGAAACCACTGAAACAGAAATACTGACCTGTTTAAAACGATCTTTTTGAACCGATCTAAACAGATCATCGATCATCCTTAAATTGGGATCGATCACTTCTGCGCTCTCTATCTTTAGCTCTTTTAGAGCTTTTCCCCAAAGTTCAAGGGAATAACCATAATGAGTACAATTAAGACTGATAAATAAAGCATGGGGAAACCGGCCAATTCTTTGAATGGCCTCATCAAGGTAAGCAAAAATCAGCATTTCGGTATCTTCACCAGTACGATCTTTTTCAATATAGGACTCCAGTTCAGGACAGGCCTGCGTATGGATCCTTTCCGGAAGAAAACCCTTTTCCAGAAGCCTTTCTCTATGGCTGTCTTGAAGGATCGTGGTTTGAGTCCCGAAGATCAGGGCTTCTGATTCGGGATATGACTTGAGCTTCTCAGCAATGAGTTCAACCCCGGCATCCACGATACCAATGGTAGGGACAGTCGTCGCCGAATAGAATTCGGTATGTTTCAATAAAACGGAAAGAGTATTACAGCCAATAAGTATCAGATCCGGAGAGTATTTCGAGGATAGACAGTTGAGCGCGCTGTTAAAGATCATTATTTTTTCTTTATCTGTCGGTAAAGCATTATAACCACCGTTTGATGAGAAAAGCGCATTGTAAAATATAAATTCTACATTGCTGAAAATCTTATTTTTTTCTATTCGGGCAAGGGCCCCGGCTAAGATGGACAGTCCTCCTAATCCCGAATCAACAACTGCGATTTTTACATCTTTTTTAAGAAAAAAATCATTAAGACCATTTTTTTTTGAGACCGTTCTGGTTTCAACACAAGCATAAATGGAGATACTGATGACCATCAAAAATAATAATAATTTCAGCCCTGAATCTCTCTTGATTTTGACTTTCCCGAATGTAAACATTTTTGAATTTGGACTATAGCACCAGCGGTTATTATAGTCAAATCCCTGTTACAATCTATACTTTTACCTCAATTAGATTTATAATTATATTGAAAAGAAAAATGCGAAACTTAATGATTTTCTCCGTTATATTGTGGCTGTGTCTGCCTGGAATCTGTCAGGATATACAGGAAAAATCACTGGTAATAAATGTAGAAATCCCAGTTAGAATCTTTAAGGACGGAAATTTTATTGATACTCTGTCTATAAATGACTTTGAGATCTATGAGAATGGATCACTCCAGAAAGTTGAAGCCTTATATCTTGTCAAAAAAAGAACCATAGAAAGAAGCGATGAGGTCAAAAGATTTTCTCCCAGGACCAATCGTAATTTCTATCTTTTATTCGAAGTTACCGAGTACAACGAACAACTTCGGCAGGCTATTGATTATTTTGTTCAATATACCATGGCGCCAGGAGATAACTTGACCATAGTTACTCCGATGAAAACCTATAAACTCCGGGGAGATGCAATCAGGTACAAACCCAGAGAAGACATAGCAGATCAATTCGTAGGTTTACTTCGGAAAGACATATTACAGGGTAATTCAACTTATAAGAATGTAATCGATGAGATGAAGGCTCTTGCCAGCGCTCTGGCACGCAGCTTTCAAGAAGACAGTCTGGTGAGTCAAGACCAAATGGAAACTGATTATTCAGATCAATTGACTACCACTGGAGAATTTAGGAATAGAAGCATCGATGAACAGCTTATGATGTATGAAACGCTCTTAAATAAACTGGAAAACCTGAGGAGTATTGATCAAAAACAGCTTCTGGATTTTGCCGATCATTTAAAAGGTACTGAAGGTCAAAAATATGTTTATGTGTTCTACCAAAATGAATATATTCCTCAGATCCAGACTCGAATACTCAATCAATATATGAGTAAATTTCAAGACAAACCTAATATTCAGCAAACCATATCCAATCTTTTTGAGTTTTATCGAAGAGATATCAATATTGATGTCAGTCATGTGAAACAAGCTTATGCGGATGCTTCTATTTCCATACACTTTCTTTTCCTGACCGTTGTCCCTATCCCGGTCCCTGGAGTTCAGATGTTTGAACAGTCAGAGGATATCTTCAGTGCCTTCAGAGAAATGGCTTTAGCAACCGGAGGTTATATCGAAAGCTCAGCTAATCCAGAATCTCTTTTCCAAAATGCAATCAAAGCAACAGATAATTATTATCTTTTGTATTACACCCCCAACAATTACGTGAGTGACGGAACCTTCAAACAGATCGAAGTCAAAGTAAAAGGAAAGTCCTATCAAGTTTTCCACCGGGCAGGATATTTCGCGAATTAGATTGCCCTATTTGCTTGAAACTTTCATCCTCTATTGTATTTTTTCACAGGATCGGAAGTAAAAGGCAGGTGCTCCGGGTTTTCTAGTTTAGGGGAGAATGCTATAATGAATAAGATACCAAGATGAATCAGCGGTATTACTATTAATGAATATAAATCCATCGTTCTTTTTTTAATTCAGAACGATGGATATGGCTGGCATAGAGCCCCATCCCTTCAACAACTAAGTATTGTTCTTTTTATCACAAAACCTATGTATATTTCAAGGATTATTTAAAAATTATCTATGTATAGCCTTTTTGTTAATCATAACCATTATTTTTTTTATGAATTTTAACCCGATTTATAATTTTGGTTTCAATCCACGCGCCCACATGGGGCGCGACCCTTAGAGCTGTTAGAGGACTGCTGTAAGCAAAACGGTTTCAATCCACGCGCCCACATGGGGCGCGACAACTTTTGGCAAATTTCATGGGATAATCCTCAAGGGTTTCAATCCACGCGCCCACATGGGGCGCGACGCCATTTTTTAGTTCAATGCCCTTGCAGCTTTTATGTTTCAATCCACGCGCCCACATGGGGCGCGACAATATAACTATGTTTATTTATATTAGTATAACTATGTTTCAA
>CAZLBV010000147.1:0-6200 GCA_964557845.1 uncultured Eubacteriales bacterium
ACGTCAATGAGCTGACCGATCTCAACAACGCTGATCCCATATCCGGGTTTCCGGTGTATAAAGCGCTTCTGTGCGAAGTAAAAAAGATCGCGGAAGGCACCCCCCGGACCAGAAAAAGCGCCGGTATCAAATCCCAAATGCTGGAACAGGATGGTTTTTATCAGGCCAGGCCATCACAGCGGATCAAAAAACGGATCTATCTGGATAACAACGCCACCACCAGATTAGATCCAAAGGTAAAAGAAGCCATGCTTCCCTTTTTAGAAGACAGCCACGGAAATCCATCCAGTTTATATGAACTGGGACGCACTGCCGGTGAGGCTGTGGAGAATGCCCGCCGCCAGGTTGCCAAGCTGATCAATGCCCGGCCCAAGGAAATAATCTTTACCGGCGGGGGGTCAGAATCTGATAATATGGCCATAAAAGGAATTGTTCTGGCCCATCAGGACAGAGGCAGTCATATAATCACCAGTGCTGTGGAACATCCCGCTGTCCTTGAAACCTGCGCCTTTCTGGAAAAAATCGGATTTAAGGTCACCTATCTCGATGTCGATAAATTCGGATCTTTGAAAGTTGGGGATCTCAAAAAAGCCATGACCGATAAAACCATCCTCGTGAGCATCATGGCTGCCAATAACGAAGTGGGAACCCTGCTTCCCATCAAAGAATTATGCGCTGCTTCCAAGGAAAAGGATGTGTATTTTCATACGGATGCTGTGCAGGCTGCAGGTAAGATCAAGGTCGATGTCAGAGAGCTGGGAGTGGATCTTTTAAGCCTTTCCGCTCACAAATTTCACGGCCCCAAGGGGATCGGCGCCCTGTATGTAAAAAAGGGAGTGAAGCTTGAGCCCCTCATTCATGGAGGAAAACAGGAATCAGGGATCAGAGCCGGCACCCACAATGTCCCGGCCATCGTGGGACTGGGTAAAGCTGCTGAATTGGCTCTGCTTTCCTTAACTGAATTCGACAAAGTCCGGAGGCAAAGAGATAAATTGGAAAAGGAGATACTCCGGCTAATTCCCAATGCCGAGATCAACGGACACCCTAAAAACCGGCTGCCTAACACCCTCAATCTGACTATCCCGAATATAAGAGGTGAATCATTGGTGATCGCTCTGGACCAGCATGGTGTCGCTCTCTCTTCAGGGTCAGCCTGTAAAACCGGATCTCCGGAGCCGACCCATGTTCTCAAAGCTATGGGGAAAAGTGATGAGCAGGCTCACTGCGCTGTTCGCCTCTCTCTTTCCCGTTTCACCACAGAAAAAGAAATAAAGGACACCCTATCAATAATCGAGCAGGTCTTAGTTGAGATGGAATCCACCATCCGTTTTCTTCCTTGCAAATAATTTTTTAATCCATATCATTATAACCAACAGGAACTCTTCAATAAAATGAGAGCCACTTACAGAATTTTATCGCCGGAAGATCTCCAGAAATTCAGACATGCTGAGCATAATTTTTCGTCGGATGTTTTGGTGGGGCTGTCCCGTTCTCCCAAAGAACTGCCATCCCGTTATTTTTATGACGAAAAAGGGAGCCGGCTTTTTCAAAAGATCACAGAGCTTCCGGAATATTATCTTACCAACTGCGAAAATGAGATCCTCAATACTCAAAAAAATACAATCAGCAGCCTCATGCAAGGTCAGGTTTTTAATCTGGTGGAATTGGGAGCAGGAGACGGACGCAAGACCAGTATTCTGATCAACCATTTTTTAAATAAAAAACTTAAATTCAACTACATACCGATCGACATATCCGAATCCGCCATGAGATCTTTGATCGATTTTATGAATAAAAAATTCCCGAACCTAACCACCGAAGGTATTGTAGCTGAGTATTTTGACGGAGTAAAATGGCTCAATCAGTTAAACTCCAACCGAAATCTGGTGCTATTTTTAGGCTCCAATCTGGGAAATTTCAACCGGATAAACGCCAATGTTTTTTTACACAATCTCTGGAACTCGCTCAACTCCGGAGATTACGTTATTATCGGATTCGACCTAAAAAAGAAAATCGATACTATGCTTAAAGCCTACAATGACAGCAAGGGCATAACCAGTGAGTTTAACCTTAATCTCCTGCAGAGGATCAATCAGGAATTAGGAGGCAATTTTGATCATGAGAATTTCCGTCATTACGCCTCCTACGATGTTTTTACCGGAGCCATGGAAAGTTATTTGGTGAGTTTGAAGCAGCAGACCGTATTCATCAAGGAGATCGGTCAAACCTTTGCGTTTGAGGCCTGGGAGCCGATCCATACGGAATATTCCTACAAATATCTGGAATCAGATGTGGAAAAACTGGCCGCAGACACTGGATTTATAATCCAGGAGCAGCTTTTCGACTCCAAAAAATACTTCCTGGATTCCATCTGGCTGGTCCAAAAGATGAACTCCCCACAAATAACCTAAGTTTTTGGGAAAAAGGTCCGCCACCCTTTGTATTCAGGTGTATCAGTCATGTATAATTTACCTGGATTATTCAGGTGTTAAATAAAAAGGTAAAAAAATGATCAAAATAAACGGAAGCTCCTTATCCATCGAAGATGTGATCAAGGTTGCCAGAGAAAAAGAGCTGATTGAGATCGCATCAGAAAATAAACAATTGGTAGATCGATCTGCCGATATCATCCAGAAATACATTAGAGAAAATAAAGTAGTTTACGGTATCACCACAGGTTTCGGAAATTTCGCCAATGTCATTATCTCTAAAGAAAATGTTCGAGATCTGCAGAAAAATCTATTGATGTCCCATTCCTCCGGAACCGGCCCTTATATTGATGACGATCAAGTCAGAGCCATGATGCTTTTACGTTTGAATGCCTTGATCAAAGGATATTCCGGGATCCGGTGGGAGACATTAGAAAGGATGCTTTTCTTTCTCAATCAGAACATTCTTCCCCTCGTCCCCCAAAAAGGCAGTGTGGGCGCCAGCGGAGATCTCGTTCCCCTGGCCCATATGTCCTTACCTCTGATAGGATTGGGTAAATTAAAATATAAAGGTATGATTAAAGAATCAGCCAAAGTCCTAGCTGAATTGGGGTTAGAGCCCATTAAACTGGATGCTAAGGAAGGATTGGCCCTTATCAACGGAACCCAAATGATCACAGCCGTGGGGTGTCTTAATGCCTATGACAGCCGGATGTTGTGCAAGCTCGCTGATATCGCTTCAGCCTGTTCGATCGAGGCCCTAAGAGGAACCGATACCCCTTTTGATCCCCGTGTTCATAGGCTCCGCCCTCATCCCGGTCAAGGAAAGGTTGCAGAAAACATAAAAAAGCTATTATCCGAAAGTGAGATCCTGATCAGCCATAAAGAATGCGGGAAAATCCAGGATGCCTATTCACTCCGCTGTATTCCGCAGGTACATGGAGCGACCCGGGATACGATTGAATGTGTTTGGCAGTCTCTTGAAACCGAGATCAATTCCGTTACAGATAATCCCATCATCCTTCCAGACACAGAAGAAAGCATAAGCTGCGGCAATTTTCATGGACAGCCTATGGCGTTGGGGCAGGATTATTTGGGTATAGCGGTCGCGGAACTGGCCAATATATCGGAAAGAAGGATCGAGAGACTGGTGGACCCAGCTCTTTCCGATCTTCCTCCTTTTCTCACACCCGAAGGCGGCCTAAATTCCGGATATATGATCACCCAGTACACTGCTGCCGCACTTGTCTCTGAAAACAAAGTGCTGGCTCACCCAGCCTCCGTGGATTCCATACCCACCTCCGCCAACCAGGAAGATCATGTCAGCATGGGTACGATCGCAGCGTTTAAATGCAGCAGCATCATCAAAAATGTATTGGATGTATTATCAATTGAATTATTATGTGCCTCTCAAGGGCTTGATTTCATTGCGGAAAAGCCAGGAAAAGGAGTCAGAATGGTCCATGATACAATTAGAAGGCACATCCCAACTCTTACTCATGACCGCATCATGGCAGATGATATTCAGACCATGCGCAATCTCATTCTTAAAGGAAAGATATTGGAAGCGGTGGAAGATGAGATCGGCCCGTTAGCTTAATTATTTCGATATTTTTATAGTTTTTCCTAGATAATGTTCCATTAAAGACATGCCCTTACGAATAATGAAAAAAGTGGATGGGTAGATGTGTCAATGAGTAAATAAGGAATTCTTCACAATTTTGTTTTGAATTTAGATCATTTGATAATTTGAATTTGCTTCGGATTTCGAATTTCTTGCTTCGGATTTTCTTCTGACTTCTGATTTCTGTCTTCTTTCTTTTTATTTTTTCCCTAAGTACCTTTTCTAAGAATTGATTTCAGATTGTCAAGATCTTTGATATAACGCTTTTCACAGATCTCTGGCCATTTATCCCGGCTGACCATATTTATAGTCCCCTTCTGAAGCGCCGTAACAGAAAGGCTGGCTAATTTTAACAGGCCGGCAAATTCCTGAATAGACAGATCGGGAAATTTGGAAACGAACAGCGGATCATAGACCGGCAGAGAAAAATCACCTCCGTGGTCTTCGATGCTGAGATTGACCGTCCAGGGTAGAAGCTTCAAAAGATCAGAAATCTTCTTTATGTCTACGACTCCTTTTCCGATTTCAACCGGAAAAGTCATCATCCCATCTTCCGTAAATATGATGGCGCCGTCTTTTATATGGGTACTTACAACCCAGGGTAGGATGCGTTCCGATGCATTGACCGGATCTTCCAGCATGGTCAAAAGATTCATGGTGTCCAGGCAGATTCCTAAATATTCACCTGGTTCTGTGTTACAGCGTTCAAAAAGGCGGATAAGTTCCCAGGTAGTGAATTCAAAATGAGTTTCGACCGCCAGTATGACATTATAGTCAATGAGCATCTGCTTTTGAGACAAAAGCGAAGCGGCCGATTCCTGAATCAGTGTCTCCGTCATAGGACTGGCCGGATCCCAGCGCATCAATCCTCCGGAACAGGAGCGTATGATCCGGGTTCCGATCACACTTGCTTCTTCTGCTGCCTTTCGGTTTATCTCCCCTAAATCTATGCGCTGCCAGCTAGAAAGGTCAAAAGGGATGTGCTGCCCTCCACCCCATTCCAGATATAATCCTTTTTCTTCTGCGAATTGTGCCATATCTTTAAGATAGGCTTTATCTGCTTTCTCCCGTTGAGGAGATTCCAATCCGGAAAACTGGACGCCTTCCGCGCCTTGTTTGACCGCCCATTCCATGATCTCCAGAGGATCTAAATCCAGGGGATGGAGCCCGTAGCTGTCGATCCCGATCTTCATCTCATCCATAATCTTCTCTTACCAATTAACGCTTAATCATTTCAGATGTAAAAAGGACTTTAATTCTACGCTTTGTTCCGATTAAAGTAATAAATTCAAGCTAAATAAATCTACCAGAATTTTAACAATATACATCTTTTATTTCAATCAACCAAGGATTGTTTTTTGAATACAGAAAAAGTAAAATCCGGGTCTCATGACTGTTAGGATCATTTTATCCGGGATCATCGCTCCAGCCTTATTCTGGATCGGGTATTTTTACTACAAAGACCGGTTTCAGCCGGAACCGATCCTCAAGATCGGAACCTGTTATCTGCTGGGGATCGCGACCGGGATCCTATGCCTTAAATTTTTTCACTTTCTTTATTCACTGGGAATTTCGGATGATCCAAGCATATATATGGAAACCGACCGTCTGAAATATCTACTCCATAATGTGACGCTAACAGGTGGAATCGAAGAATTCTTCAAATTCCTGCCGTTTTTGATCGCCCTAAAATTCAAAGCTTTTGATGAAAAAGTCGACGGCTTCGTTTACGCTTCAACCATTGCCTTGGGTTTTGCCAGCTATGAAAACAGCCTGCATCTGGTCTATATGTCCGGGCCGGAGATGCTGGGACGCGCCTTTGCTTCTCCCCTTTCCCATACCATCTTTGCATCCATTTGGGGATACGCCATTGGATGTGCCAAAATCAAACAGAAATCTATTTTAAAAGCAGCGTTAATCAGCCTTCCCGCCGCCGCTGTCTTCCATGGTGTTTTCAATTTCCTGACTACCTCCTCTGCGCTTCGAATAGGATCAGCTCTGCTTATTTTGATGGCATGGATCTGGCGTATCCACATTCAAGATAAGATAAAAAAGGATATAGAAAGCAGGTGGAAGCCCCAGGTCGGCATCTCCCCTGTACTGCCACAACTCCATGGAAACCGTGCCGGCGGATGATTCGTAAAACC
>CAZLBV010000148.1:0-6350 GCA_964557845.1 uncultured Eubacteriales bacterium
TGGGTTCGAATCCCACCCTCTCCGCCATTTCGAGATTTCCTGTGTATCCACTAGCTTTTTTTATGAATAGTTCAGGTCATTAAAAGTGAAGATAAGAACGATTACTTCCGGATTCAACCTTGATCTTCCGGTAAAGGAAATTCAGATCCAGAGGCAGGCAGAGTTCTGTCACAAGGCTAGAGAAGCCTATCAGAAACAGGGATATCAGGTTCAAACCATCAGGATCTCCTTTCAGGATTGGGAAAGGTCCACACCCCCAGTGGATGAGATGGTTGAAAATGCCATAAAGATAGAAGAGTATTGTTCGAGATATGGGATCGATTATTTCAGTATGGGCACCACCTCGAACCGATCGATGCTTCCGGCTGTCAGAGAAGTTATAAAAAATACCCAGTCAGGTTTTTTTTCAGTGTCTGCGTCCGGGAAAAACGGGATCGATATGGAATTGATCAAGGATTCTGCCGGGATCATTAGATCCTTGTCACGGGAAGGAGAGCAAGGTTTTACCAATCTCCGCTTCGCTGTCTTGTTTAATGTGGCGCCTAATACTCCTTTTTTCCCGGCCGCATTTCATCAAGGCGCCGAATCTTTCGGGTTGGGAACCGAGAACAGCGATATGGTTTTTAATGCATTCGCCAGAGCGGACACCATCGAAGCAGCCAGGAGGAATCTGGCAGTTGATCTTAAGTCAGAGTATGAAAAACTGCAGGAAACTTCTTTTCGATTGAGTGAAGGATCTGGAATAGACTTTGATGGGATCGATGTTTCCATTGCCCCCTCAGTTCATCCCAATGAAAGCATCGCTTTTGGCTTTGAAAAGATGGGGTTGGGCAGGTTCGGAGAATCAGGGACGCTCTTTTTATCCAAATTGGTCACAGATGTGCTCAGGAGCCTGGATGTGAAAAAATGCGGGTATTCCGGTCTGATGCTGCCGATCTTGGAAGATTATGGATTAGCTGAAAGAAATAGCCAGGGGTTTTTGGACGTGACCAAGCTGCTTTCATTCTCCGCAGTCTGTGGGACAGGGCTCGATACCATTCCGCTGGCCGGTGATGTTTCCGAAGAAAGGATCCATGCTCTCCTGCTGGATGTAGCTGCTTTGTCGGACAAACTGAATAAACCATTGTCCGCTAGGTTGATGCCGATTCCCGGAAAGAATATTGGTGATATGACCGAATATACCTTTGATTATTTTGTCAACACAAAAATAATGGCGCTGTGAGGATTGACATCAGATATTAAACAGGCTGATCAGAGTAGATCTTTTCGAGATGTTTGATAATTTTTACACTGCCGGAAGGGAAAGGGAAAGCCCTCATTTTCTTTAAAGTTACCCACTTTATATTCTTGGTATCTTCAATATCAGGATGATCTGCCAGAACACATTCATAAGCATGCAGTTTTACTCTGAAATGGGTGTACGCATGGTCTACAGTGATCAAATAATTTTCCTCTTTCACATCTTTTTTTAATTCTTCTTTTATTTCCCGGTGAAGGGTTTCGATCAAGGTCTCGTTAGGTTTACGCTTTCCGCCCGGAAATTCCCAAAGGTCTGCTAATAAACCATGGGGCGGTCTTTTTTGGATCAGGAATTTCTCCTCTTTTTTGATAATACCTACGACTGCCTCGATCTTCATAGAGGCTTTCTTTTTTGGTATGGGGATGATCTCCTGTTCTCCCTTTTTATAGGAAGAGCAAAAATCTATGATCGGACACCTTAGGCAGGCGGGATTTTTAGGTGTACATACTATTGCCCCCAACTCCATCAAAGCCTGGTTGAATTCGCCCATCCCTTGTTCAGGAAGATAAGGGCGTATAAAGGACAGAAGTTTTTTATCAAGTTTTGGATCGGGTTCGTGTTTATAGTTTTTCAACCGCATCAGAATCTTACGGATATTGGCATCGATCACCGGGTAAGGTTTGTCATAAGCCAGGCTGAGTACAGCCGCGGTGGTATAGGGGCCTAAGCCGGGAAGGGAAGAAAGGGTTTTGTGATCATCAGGGATCTTGCCTGCATATTTTTCCTGGATGATCTTGGCGGCCGCATGAAGATTTTTTGCTCTCTGGTAATAGCCCAATCCCTGCCAAGCTCTTAAAACCGCCTGCTGCGGGGAAAGACTTAAAGATCTGATGTCCGGAAACAGTTTAAGCCAGCGCCGGTAATAGGGAATGACAGTTTTAACTACAGTCTGCTGAAGCATGATCTCAGATACCAAAATCGCATAAGGATCTTTAGTCTCTCTCCAGGGAAGTTTTCTGTGGTGTTTCCGATACCACCTGACCAGTGATTTTGAGAATCGGATCAGGCCGGGCGTTTGGGAAATCTCCATTCTAATTCTGAGATCTCGTCACTTGATATATCCCAGGGACCTCAACCTCTCCAGTATTTCCTTTTTCGATTCTTCATCCATTTTTCGCTGCCCATCTTCAGTGGCTGTTTTTGAACGCCTACCCTCATAACTCTCGATAAACCTGAAGGGATGTTTCGTTTTATAGTCAGGTAGAATTGCTTCCTCGATTATATCTCCATCCATGTCTCGGGGTACAGGCAGGTCCAACAGTGCCAGGATGGTGGGGGCGATGTCGAGTACGGAGTAGTCTTTTAATCTGTGGCCGGATTTAATATCAGGCCCTTTCATGATCAGTATGCCGTACAAAGTATGATCTCCGCTGATCTCCCTTAGGGATGCATAATTATCAAGTTCTCCAGTTTTTTTGCTCTTATAGAAAACCTCACTACATCCATCCAGGTTATAAATTTTGCTTATTTCCAAGCTCAAGACATCAGGTTTTCCTGAATCATAAATTTTAAAGAGAGGTTCTTTCTCTTGGCCTAAGGCTACTTGGCGTAAGGATATCTCAGCCTCTTTTTTGGTTTTCTGGTCAGGAAAGGACAGGATGATCTGAAATCTTTTTATTTCTGTGGTGCTGATATTTTGCCGGATACCGATCTGCTTCCAGAGCTTGTTGATATGGTTAAAGGCAATATCAGTAGTGTAGCTCTTAGGGCCCATTCCATGATCGGAAACCACAATGATAGTCGTATCTTTAGAAGCTTTTTCGAGCTGCTGTCCGATCATTTTATCTACATGCATGTACACAGAGGGGAGTATGCTTTCGTACTGCTCGATCTCTTCTTCAAAGACAGTATCGTCCGGCTGGTAATATTTCCAGAAAAAGTGAGAGGTAACATCCGGAGCCCTTAAATAAAGGTAGTAGAATTCAGGATCGAAAAAAGAGTTAAGGATTAGCCCAGCCTCATTTTTAAGGTGATCCTGCCATAAATAATTTGTTTCCAGGGTGATGTTGCTCAGCACAGGAGACCTCAAGTTCATTTGGTCCGGTTTTAAGCGATCTAAAAGTCCGGTAAAAAATGGATCTCCCGGATTTTGCTGTAGTGAATCATTGAGAGTTTGGCAGAAATTCATGAATTCACCCGGAAAAGCTGTTTCCGGGAGTTTTTCAAAATAAATACGATCGGTCAATAAAAATCCATTGACTTTCTCTGCCGGCCACGTTACCCAGGGGCCAACCACACCTACTACTTTTCTTTCATTACCGAGGATATTCCAGAGAGTAAGGCATTTCCGGCTTAATCTTGAGTTTGGTATTATTTCGTCTTTATTTTCTTGTTGCTCCACAAATCCGGTGATACCGTGTTTCTCCTTGGTTTTTCCTGTTACAATAGAGGTCCAGATCAAAGGGGAGTACATAGGGAGCACGCTTCGCAGCTTTCCGGAAGCTCCGGATTCGATGAGTTGTTGGAAGTGGGGAAGTTTTCCTTGAGCGATCAGCGGATCGATCACTTCCCAGGCAGCTCCGTCTACTCCCAGCAGCATTACCTTTCTTTTGGGTTCGGGTGAGCTGTTTCCCGTTAAAACCGGCTGTTTGATCTCGGTCAGATCGGCATATTCGGCCAAATGTTGTATCTCGACCCTGATCAATTGATCATCAAACCGGGAAAGATCTATACTTACCTGCTTCCATTCTGAATCCCCGGTGGGTGAGAGTTTAAGGTTTTTTTCTATTATACTGCTGTTATCCGGCGGCGAGACTGAAATTTTTAACCGCCCCTGTTTTGTCTCCATGTTCTGACATTGATAGGCAAAATTAAGTTTCGATGATCTCAAAGTTCGAAGATAAAAATAGAGGCAGAGAGGGCCCTGCATTTTTATGCTCTGGGAAGAAGCCGATACTGATAATTCAGGTTCGGGGTCGATGGTCAAGGGCGAAAATGAAGCATCAATAAGATCGATCCGGAATTTACGCTTGGTATCCTGTTCGATCGGGGAAAAACTGAGGTCCAGAATATTGATTCCTGTTTGTATCCATTCAGGATCAAGATCCCATATGATTTCTGATCCCCCCTGATCTATCTTTTTTGAGGGAAGCGGGGAGCCGTTCCAGGCTGCTTCCATATGTACTGTTTGATTGGAATTAAGCCTTGCCGCCAGAGATATCTTTTTCTGGCTATGCAGAAAGAACTTAAGGGAGGCTTTATTCTCTTCTGTTCTGGATATCTGCCTTTCCTTAGCTGTTTCCATAAAGAACCATCCGCTTACATAATGTCTTCTAGAAGAAGGATCTGAGAAATCTATGTGCTGTGTTTCTGCCAGTACAGGAAATTGATCGAAATGAGCCGTAAGACCGGTTTCAGTAATGCCGTTTTTTGGCTTGCAGGAATTTAATAATAGAATAGTTAAAATTATTCCAAGAAAGATATTAATGGATCGTCTTAGTCGCATGTTCAGTTTTTCTGACGGTTAGTTTCTGATAAGGTATTCTTGAAACTCCCGGATTACATCATCGATATTATTAGGATCTGCGTTATAGATATTCATATTAAATTCAATTTCAGGAAGCGAAGAGTCTTGGTTTCTTTTTTTTATATCCTTTTGGATCCGTAACCAGACTATTTCGGCATTCTCCCTATTTGTATGGGGCATTAGGACCGAGAATATATGGGAGGAATACCTACCCACATAATCTACTTTTCTGGTGTTCTGCTTTAAAATATCTGCCAGATCTTTTAAGACTTTATCCCCGGCTTCGATCCCATATCTTTTGATGAGATTATTAAAGTAGGGAAGAGTGATTATTAAAAGGCAGATTTCTTGGTTGTAACGTTTGCACCTTTCGATTTCTTTTAAAAGCTGGATGTCGAAATTTCTCCGGTTGTGAACTCCAGTTAAAGCATCGCTTACGGTCAGGTTTCTTAAAGCACTTAAGTAGTAAACCTTTTCGATAGAGACTGCGGTGTAGTTGGAGATGGTGGTGAGTATATCCAATTCGTCCCTGGTGTAGGTCGTATTATCGGTTTTATTGATCAGTTCGATAATGCCGACAATATTGTCATTTATCTTCAGCAGAGCACCCATGATGGTCTTGGGAGAAAAGGGATTGAAGACATCATAATGTTTATCATATCTACTGTCTATTTCTACATCTTCGATGAATACCCCTTTTTTGTTTTCCAGGATCCAGTTGATGACCCCGTCTTCATCCGAGACTTTTTCGCCTTTTAATTGATCGGCATTGTCACCATAAGCGTATTTTATGTAGATCTCATGGTTGTTGTGGTCTTTCAACAATAAAAACCAGTGGGTTGGATTGAATATTTTTCCAATTTTGTCCATCACTTGATGGATAGCTTCATTGATAGTTTTTGAAGCTGTGATCGCGATTCCGGAATCCGCAAAACTGGAAAGATCGACATATTCGTTCAGATTTTCCCTCTCACCTGTATCAGCCATTAAATTGCCCCTTTTAGAATGTATTTATTTCTTTGACTTCCTTTCCCGATGGATATCATCGATGTTCATGAAATTTTTAGCACAGAGGATTAATATTGTCAAATAAAACAGCAATCGCTGGAAGGCAGTCATGCTTCTTCTTCTGTCGATAAGGCTTCGATTTATAGTGCTTCGATCTTACGGACGGCATCCATGGCCTGCTTTCCGTAAGCTTCTGCGCCGATCTTCTCTGCAAAGGCAGACGTTACCGCAGCTCCTCCTATGATTATTTTGATCCCGGGTGCCTTTTTGTTCCTGATCTCCACGACAGAACTCATTTCTTCCATGGTGGTTGTCATTAACGCAGATAAACCGATTATATCCGCTTTTTCTCTTAAAGCAGTTTCAATGATCTCCTCGCCTTTGATGTTTTTACCCAGATCAATGACATTATAACCGTGATTGCGGAGTATCAAGACGATGATGTTTTTACCGATGTCATGCAGATCGCCATATACCGTGGCCATTACAATTTTTTTCTTTGACCGGGTTTGGATGGATTTTTCCATATAAGGCTCTAAAGCGGCTGAGGCCTTCTCCATGGCTTCTGCGGCCATG
>CAZLBV010000149.1:0-12074 GCA_964557845.1 uncultured Eubacteriales bacterium
CTGTTTCGATCTTCCAATTGTCGGAACAGATGCGCCGCGGTTGGAGAAAACCCGGTTTTCCTTGTCCGGGATCATAATATTCTCCAGCTGCAAAATCAGGCTTATGTGACGTGATCCAATACACAGGATCCAATCCAAAATATTCAAAGAATTCCGGATAGGATACCCCATTCATATACCTTTCTAAAAAATACGGCATTACATGATGGGTGGTTGCGGGGAGTCGGTCCGGCACTTCCAGATTTAAGGCAGCCAATAATCGTTCCCGCGACGTCATCTTCTTACCTCTTTTAGAAACAAAGTGTTATTCATATAATTCTATAATTACTTAAAAAATGGGTAAATAGTAAGGCGGACCCTTTTTTTAATCATCACTATCACTCAATGATCGGGATTCTTTTTATCCGGGGGTCTGTAAAGATATCTTTTTCATCGATACTGGTTGAGGAGAACTCCGAAACAATGGCTCCATTATCTCCAGCCTGGAACCAGTGTTTTGTGGAGGGAGAAAGTGTGTACTGATCTCCGGGATTAAGAATGATCTCTTTCCAAGCCGTTAAATATGGACGATAGGTTTCGTGAACTTTTGCTTTGGGCTCTGTTGCGGGCTCGCCTTCAACATATAGGAACAGCTTCCCCCACCGGCACCGAAATGTTTCCTGTTTTCCTGGGTTTTTTTCATCTATAGGCGGATGGCTGTGTTCAGGGAACATCTGTCGGGGAAAAAGGATTATTTCTTTGGCACAGTACCGATCGTTATTGACATAAACTAAGGCTTGAAGCCCCAACCGGTTTATGTCATTTAATCCGCAATCAGCAACTTCTATGTTCTCTTTTTCTTCCTGCGTAATAGCAATTCCGGCTTTTTTCAGCATTCGTTCGGCCCTTTTTCGAATTTTTTCAACCTCATCCTTTTTCATGCCCTTCTCCTTCGATAGACGCAAGAATTTCTTCGGCACCCAAAGGTTGAATGCCTTTGCGATAAAACTGCATGGTCCCGGCCCGGATCGCTAATGTTACCACTTCGATCAGGTCTCTTTTTTCTGCCAGGCCAGCAGCCACCACAGCTGTAACCTGATCCCCGCAGCCGGTTTCATCATGAGTTCCGGAGTCTTCCAATTTGGGAACAGGGAAATGTTTACGCTGTTCCCGATTAAAAAAATAGGCTCCCCGCGCTCCATGGGTGATCAAAACATTTTGAATGCCCTTTTTCAGCAGGACATCTGCAGCTTTTCCGGCTGAATTCAAATCATAGACAGCCTTTCCTGTCAATATCTTAGCTTCATGCTCATTCGGTTTTATCAGAAAAATCCTTTCATCCAAGATTGAATCAACAGGAGCATTGATCCCGCCCGGATCAAGAACAGCCTTTATGCTGTTTTTCCGAGCCTTTTTTAGGGAATATTCGACCGCCTCTAGAGGAATTTCAAGGGCCAGGACCATGATCTTATTATTATGGGGATTTGCAAATAGTTTTAAGGCGAAGTCGATATCTTCTTTTCCGAAATCAGCGTTTACCCCGGGAAGCACATAGATCTGGTTTTTTCCTTTTTTATCCACGGGAATGAGAGCTATTCCCGGATACTTTCCGCGGCATTGATCATGATCCAGTACTCTGATGCATGTCATATCAACCCCTGCTTCTTCCAGAGCTTTTAAAGGAACATCATAAAGTCCGAAAGGGTCCTTACAGCTGCGACCGATCATCGCCACCTTACCGGGGCCAATATAGGCGGCTGCCATCTGCGCCATGTTACGGGCTTTTCCTCCGGGGCCAATATGGATCTCTCCTCCTAAACTAAGCTCCCCGGGTCCTAAGATCCTATCCACACCCATACCGACTATATCGGTATTCATGCCTCCTGGAACAATAATTACCGGACCCGGCATGATCCTTTACTGATCCTCCTTTGATCCTAGTATATAACAGGGCAAATCCCAATGATTCAAGAATTGAAAGACGGTCACGATCACCCTCTGATTTATTTATTTGACTCTTTTTTTGTGAGTAATATATCGACTAGTTCCTTTTCAGGAGATTCAAATACAAGAGTCAAAGCAGAGCCGTTTAATGAATATCCCATCCAACCATCTTCAAGCTGGATAACACTGCTGACTAAGCCAGCTTTTTTTTCACCTGACTTTAAATTCTTTTCGGGTAGGTAAGAGTCAAGAAAAAGATTTAAACCTTCCCAGGCTTTATCCAAGCTCTCATACCTTATAAAGATCAATCTGACTTCTTTCTCGCCGACCTGCTTATTTGATCTGTATGAAGTCGTTATTCCCTCAACCGAAAGTCCAAGGTTCAGAATATTTTGATGGCTTAGATAATAAAGGGAATTTAGTACAAGGTAAGACCTGAAAAAAGCTGTTTTTTTCTTTTGAATCTTCCAATTGTTATCAACGTTAACTGGTAATACTCTTAGGATCTCAGGCCTCGCAGGTTTTTTTCTATCTTTCGAAACAGCCCGGCTTAAAGCAAAAACAGCCTCTCTGGATTCCGGTGTTTCCAAAACTGCTAAAATCCTCGCATAGATCTTATCCGCCCAGATACGCATCAATCCCTGACCATAGATCGTCCGTGAAGAGGGGATAACATCGTCCGGGATTTTTTTGGTTTCAGCAGGCCCATCCAGAATCACCGGCTCTCCGTCCCAATCAAGGGACAAAAGGCCAAAAGCATCATCGGAGGTTTCCATGAAATAGATTTCGACCAGGATATCATTGGCATCACCGGCAGAATATTCATAAACCTCTAAGCGCTTGAACCGGTATCCCAAATAAAGCTCGCCGGCACCATTCATATAATCGAAAATATTCGTCTTATCGATGACCTTCTGTGTTCCGGAGAGCTCCCACATGCCCGCTTTCAAAGGAAGTTCTATTTGAGTATGTTGCATTTTTATTGAATTCCCCTTTATAAGAATGAATAGGGATAGAATGATCAAGACAGGAAGGGCTATCTTAAAAAATAATTTCATCATTATTATATTAACTTGCCTTCATCTTTTTCTCAAATATTTTCTCCGACAGCTGCACTGCTCGATCATGCTGAAACTGAAACTCCACTTCCGTTCTTCTGCTTCGTGATTCATAAAAATGGGGGAACTCCTCTTTTTATTTATTTGACAAACCCCAACTTTTTTTATAATTAATTTTTATTGGGATTAGCAAAATTAATTTTAGGATGGAATATCATGAGAAAATACCTGATTTTATTTTTTCTGCTTATCTTTATTTTTGGAGGATGTCAAACCGTCAAAGAACCGGAACAAGCCGGATCCGAGGTTAAAGCCATGACATTTTTAGATGATTGGAATTTTTTAAGTGAGAACTGTGATGCCGTTGTTCTGACCGACAGTTCGGGAAAAGCCAAGATCGCGGTATCTGCCTCAATGCAGGGACGCGTGCTCACCAGCACTGCCGACGGAGATAACGGTTTGAGTTTCGGTTGGATCAACCGCGAGCTGATTGCCAGCAAAGAAGCTCTGGAACACATGAATCCCTATGGAGGGGAGGACCGGGTGTGGTTAGGCCCGGAAGGCGGCCAATTCTCTATCTTCTTCAAGCAGGGAGATCCTTTTGATCTGGAATACTGGCAAACACCGGCTGCCTTTGATACTGAACCATTTGAAATGATCGAACTCAACAGCAGCAGCGCACTCTTTCAAAAATCAATGCATCTGATCAATTATTCCGGGGCTGAATTTAATTTGGATTTGGCCAGAGAGGTCAAAGTTTTGGAATATGATGAGATCGATTCTCAACTGGATATAGAAATACCCGATAGTGTAAAAAAGGTTGGTTTTGTTTCCGTCAATACCATGACTAATACAGGTGAATTTGCCTGGACCAAGGACACAGGGCTCTTATCGATCTGGGTTCTGGGAATGTTTAATCCCTCACCGGAGACAACGATCGTTATCCCCTATGTAGAAGGAGAGGAAGAAGAGCTGGGGCCTATCGTAAACGACACTTATTTCGGCAAGGTTCCGGCTGATCGTTTAAAGATCGAAGACGGGATAATTTATTTTTCGGGCGATGGACAATACCGCAGCAAAATAGGCCTTTCTCCATACCGAAACAAACCCATTCTGGGCAGCTATGACGCTGGAAATAGAGTTTTGACCATTGTCACTTACACCAAACCTGAGGCCGCAGAGGATTATGTCAATTCCATGTGGGAGCTTCAAGAAAAACCTTATGCCGGCGATGTGATCAACAGCTACAACGACGGTCCTCCGGAACCGGGCGCCGAGCCATTGGGTCCTTTTTACGAATTGGAAACTTCTTCACCAGCCGCAGCGCTTGCTCCCGGAGAATCCCTCACTCATCAACACCGCACATTCCATTTTCAGGGGAGTGAGGCAGATCTGGAGATTATCTGCCAAAAATTGTTCGGCATCAGCCTGGAAAAGATAAAGACAGCTTTAAAGTAACTGGCCGGTATCCTTTTTTTAAGCCTACTCGAACAGCACTGTATACAGCCAGTAAAGAAAGGCAAACAAATAACCGAGTAGTATAACCCATACTAATATATTTAAGGTTTCGTTGATCCTTTTCCCAAGGGGAGATTTATTCTTGGGATCAGCAGTCATCTTGAAAATAACATAGACAATTGTGATAGTAAGCAGCAGGTAGAGCAGCTTTTTCATGGCAACTTTTATGGCAAAGTATACACTAAAAACAATATTTAATCTGGATTATTCATAAAAATCCATTGGTAAGGCTAAGGTTTACATGGGAGGATGGTTGGTATACAATAAAAAGTGCAAAAAATCCTAAAAGTCGAATAATATGAGATCATCTAAATTAATTTTTACTTTAATCTTCTGTTTGATCATTTGCGCATGTGCCTCGACCCAAAATAAAAAAACTGCAGAAAAAGAAAACCCGGCCCAAGATGAGTTTGATAAAGCGGTCATTTCCTTGAATTATAATTTATTCGATGAGGCTATACGGTACCTCAACAACGCTATTACTTTGGATTCGGCCAATCCCCAATACCATTACACTCTGGGGCTGGCTTATTTTCAAAAAAAAGATTACCCCCAGGCAGAACAAGCTTTTAAACAGTGCCTCGCTCTCCAGCCTGATCATGTCATGGCATTGAACAGCCTCGGAGTAGTCTATCAGGAAAGACAGCTTTTCGATAAAGCCGAGGAGCAGTATAAAAAAGCTTTCTCCATTGACGGAAATTTTGATTCCGCCTGTAATTTATCCCGCCTTTATCTTGAACAAGAAAAATTGGAGCCGGCGCTTGATTATATAAGGGCAGCTCTTCAGAAAAACAACACCTCATCCGAAGCTTTTAATATCCAGGGCGTGATCTATAATAAGATGGGACGTTTTCCCGAAGCCATACAAAGCCTTTTGCAAGCATTGAGGATCGATCCCCAATTTATGGTCGCTGGAATCAATTTAGGGGTGGCTTATATCAATAACAAAGAATTTAGCAAAGCCAAAGAGCTATTCGAAAAAATGCTTCCCTATGTTCAGGACCAGACGCTTAAAGACAGGATCAATGAATACCTGGAATTGATCAAAGACCGTAAATTCTGAAACCACTTACCTCTTTCTTTTTTCATTATTCTGATTTCCAAAACTCTTTTACCGTATACTCCAACGGACTGTCGTCACTTACTAACAGGGGATTCCATTCTTCTGGAAACAAGCAGTTATACTCCGGCCAATGGTAGCGGGGATCGATCAGCATCACCACACCCCTATCCGTCTCGGAACGGATCACCCGCCCGGTGGCCTGAAATACCCGGTTCATTCCCTGAAATTGATAAGCAAATTTAAACCCAGGCATTTCATTCCGGGAAAAATGCTCTTTAATCAATTCCCTCTCCAAAGAAATGCCGGGGAGACCGACGCCCACTATTACTGCACCTGTCAAACGATCACCGGCAAGGTCTATTCCTTCACCAAAGATCCCGCCCATAACCACAAATCCAACCAGAGTTTGGCTGTTTTCAGTAGAAAATCGATCCAAAAAAAGAATGCGTTCTTCTTCAGGCATGGAAGGAGATTGGACCTGTAGAATATGTTGAGGATAGGCTTCTGCATACAAAGGATAAACCATCCTTAAATACTCATAGGATGGAAAAAAAACGAGATAATTGCCTTTTTTTGCTTCAACCAGAGCTCCAATCGCCTTCACTAACGACGTGCTGGTCAAGGCGCGGTTTTTATAAAGAGTGGAAATATCCGTATTCAGTATTAAGCAGAGATTTTCTTTAGGAAAAGGTGAAGGAAATATCCGGACCGTAAGGTCCTTCCGGCATCCCAATACTTGTGCGAAATAATCCATGGGAGTAATGGTTGCCGAGAAAAGAATAGAAGAGTCGGCACGTTCAAAAGCAGCTTGCATGCTTTCGGAAGGATCCAGACAGAGGAGTTTCACAGTCACATCCTTTTCAGAGGCATCGATAACAGTAACATAATTGGAATCAAAGTTGTCGGCAACCTTAACAAACCATAGGGTTTCAAAATATAGATCCATAAGAGAAAAGCGCAGACCAGGATTTAATGACTGCAGTTTTATTCGTTCAATATACTGGCTTAATCGATTAAGCAGCGGAAGCAAGCCTTCCGGACGTTCTTTATCATAGCCTTTTTTTTCAAGATTCAGATCTTTGGCGGTACCCCGCATCCAGTTGTTTATCTGCCCCGCCACCTTAAAGATCTCCGGACTTTTTCCTTTGAGCTTACGGCGCAGATCAGAAAAAGCGGATTTCCGTATCTCCGCAGAAAACATCTGCCGGGACCGGTCAACCAGATTATGAGCTTCATCGATAAGAAACACACATGTTAGAGCGTTCTCTGAGAAAAAACGCTTCAAGTAGACTCTTGGATCAAAGGCATAGTTAACATCACAAATAATACAATCTGCCCATAAGCATAGATCCAAAGAGAATTCAAAGGGGCAGATCCGGTGTTTTTTTGCCAGGCATTGGATAGTCTCCTGATCGAACACATTGCAGGAAAAAATCTCAGCCCGAGCTTCCAGCAGCCGATCATAATAGCCTCTGGCATAAGGACAATCTGAGCCCAGACAATACGGCTGTCCACTCAAACATACTTTTTCTTTGGCAGTTATAGTAACGCATTTAAGATGAAGCCCTGTGTCATTAAATTCCTTTACTGTCTGTTCTGCTATAACCCGCCCGGTGGTCCGGGCAGTTAGATAAAAGATCTTTTCAACCTCACCTTCCCCCAAAGCTTTTACAGCAGGAAAAAGTACGGCTGCGGTTTTTCCAATACCGGTTGGAGCCTGGATCATCAATTGCCCCTGCTTTTTTATGATCTGCCGAACATCCCTCATCATATCCTGCTGGCCAAGACGGTAATCCGGATAAGGAAATTCAGCCGTGGAATTAGATTTATTCCGGACACAATACCATTCCAGGAGTTTTTCCTGCCATTTGAGGTATTTTGATAAAATTTCTATGAAAAAAATTTTAAGGTCATCCGATCCATATTCCTCTTTTGAACTCCTTATCAATCCTGATTCAAGTTGATAGTAGGTTATTTGAATAAAGATCCGTTCCAGATCCAGATCCGCAGCATATATAAATGCATAGATCTTAGCCTGAGCAAGATGAAGATAAAGATTTTCCTCCATGAAAATATCCAGGTCCTGCCGGGTTGTTTTTATCTCCTCGATAACCAGACTTCCATCCTCTTCAAAAACACCATCTATTCTGCCGTGAATATAGATATAAAATTCCTCTGTCTCGAATTGATAGGAAACCTCAACCTCAGAATTATAATTTTCCGGTCGGGATCTCCGTATTTTTTGGTGCCCTCTGATACCGTCATGGGCTGAAGAGCGGCTCGACAGATCAAAAAAACCGGATAGATCTCCTTTTTTGGTGACAAATTCAACCAGATCACTAACTGAAATATTGATTTCCTGTTTCAATTTATATGTTCACCATTTTGTACACCTTATTATATACAGAAATATAATGTGTTTCTCAAGCTAATTTTTTAAGAAATTTAGCGATTGAATTGTGAGAATCTTGTTAAATCAAAAGGATAATTTTCGCTTAACCGCGAAATTCAGATCCATCCCAATTCACTGAACTGAGGGAAGCCTCTTTGCCACATCCACCATACTAAAAATAGGATTAGACTGAAGAGCATCAGAATATTTTTAGTTCTATCAATGGTTTTATGAGAACTATCAAATCCCTCCTCTTTTACATTTATTTTTTTAAACAAAATATATACAAACGGAATAATGACAAAGGGGGTAAAAAGGTCAAACCCATCCCCAAAGGAAACAGGTTCCCATAAATAGCCGTTAAGAAAGGCAGGAAGAACCAAAAAACAGGCAAACAAAAATCCATAAATCATTAACATGAAACTAATATTTTCTTTTTTCATATCTTCTCTCAAAAAATATGTCCAAAATTAAAATAAATACCTATCCCTTCCTGGCTGAAACCCATATCAAAACGGACTACAAAATTTTCCAAATAATAGCGTAATCCCCACCCTGCATTTACCTTCACAGCACTCTGGAACATTTCAGAAAAAGAAGTCCACACTGATCCGGCATCAAGCAATAGATTACCGCCTAATTTCTTCCAGAGAGGAAATCTATATTCAGCATTAACCAGCCATTTTCCTTTACCTCCGTAACCAAACCCTATATCCGTATCAAACATCAAGATGGGAAAGATACTCATAGAGCTTTTACCATTTTCAAGAGAATCTGCATAAAGATCATTGTGGAACATCACCAGAAAAAACAATCCCGATAAAGTAAAAAGACATATTAACCTGAATAATTTGGATTTTTTCATAACCACCTTCCTTTTATTACCATATAAATAATTTAAAGAAAATGAATCAAAGAGTTGTTAAAAAGATGTTAAGATTTTGTAAAAAAATAGAATCAAATTTCCATAATGCTGGGAATGTATTGAAAGATCAAAGCTAAATGAAATATTAACCTGGAGTATTCATGAGTGGCATTTTTTATTGCTAGTTCAGATTAAAAAGATGGCGATAAAACTCGAATAAATACTTTGTTCAGATATGGTTTGTACCGGGAGAAAAGAAATGTGAGAGCCGGTGTGACAACACATAACAACATAAAAAATCCCGCCACTGTGCTTAATTCCACATGAAAAACTCACGGGCGATCCGGCTGAAATCCATCCAGTGCCCTCTGGCTTTAGCAGCAGCATATTCGGCCTTGATTATGGTTGTATATTCATATTGTAAAAAAGAAAAGAAAACTCATCAGCTAATTCTTCGATCATCTTTGAGACATTGCTCGAGCCGTGTCCGGATTTGGTTTCGATCCGGATGAGAACGGGATTTTTTCCTGCATGTTTTTCCTGAAGAGTAGCAATAAATTTAAACGAATGGGCCGGAACCACTCTATCGTCATGGTCAGCAGTGGTAACCAAGGTTGCCGGATAAGAAACTCCATCTTTAATGTTGTGCAGCGGTGAATATTTATACAAATATTCGAACTGGTCCTGTTTATCACTGGAGCCGTATTCGACCACCCAGCCCCATCCTACCGTGAACTTATGGAAACGAAGCATATCCATGACTCCTACTGCCGGAAGCGCCACTTTAAACAGCTCTGGCCGCTGAGTCATACAGGCACCGACCAGCAGGCCCCCATTGGAGCCACCCGATATCGCCAATCTTTCTGAGGAGGTGTAATTTTCTGCGATCAAATACTCGGCTGCGCTGATAAAATCATCAAACACATTCTGCTTCTTTTCCAACATTCCAGCCTTGTGCCATTCTTCTCCGTACTCGCCGCCACCGCGCAGGTTAGGCTGTGCGAACACACCATCGTTCTCAAGGAGGACAGTAATGGTGGGATTGAAATAAGGAGTCAGACTGATATTAAACCCGCCATAGGCCGTCAGCAGCGTAGGTCGCTTCCCATCTAAGGATAATCCTTGTTTATGCACCACAAACATCGGCACACGGGTTCCATCCTTACTGGTGTAAAAAACCTGATTTGTCACATAATCATCAGGATCAAATGGAACTTCTGTACGGTAATAGACTTCCGACTCCCCGGTAGCTATGGTATATTTATAAATCGTAGGCGGAAAGGTAAAGGAAGAAAAAGAATAAAAGATAAAGGTATCATCTGGTTTTCCTGAAAAGCCATAGGTAGAACCCAGGGCTGGTAATTCAATTTCCCTTTCAAGTTTTCCCTTTAGATCATATTGGTAAACTCGAGTGGATGCATCCTTCAGATAACTGCAGAACAATTTTTTACCAGCGGTCCCTGCTCCTTCCAGAGTATCTTCTGCCTCAGCGATTACAGTCGACCAATTTTCTTTTTGAGGATCAAGAGGATCTATGAGAGCCACTTTATACTTGGGAGCATCGATGTTTGTATAGACTAAAAACCCTCCTTCTATGCTGTCGATAACATAACTGTCATAGTCAAAGCCTGAGATCAAAGGTTTGAAGGGAGCATCAAGCGGATCGCCGGCAGGACGGTAATAGAGTTCATTGCCGGATGTCCCCTCGGAAACATTAAGGATCAAAAATTGCTTGTCTTCTGTTATAGCGACATTCATATAACGGTAAGGATGATCAGGATCTTCATAGACTAAAACATCCTCTTCCAGCGGATCACCCAATTTATGGAAGTATATCTTTTGAAACTGATTGGCTGCCGTTAATTCCTGACCTTCATCCGGCTTTTCGTAACCACTGTAATAAAATCCGTCACCAAACCAGGCTAATCCAGTGAACTTGACCCATTGTATCCGGTCGGGCAATTCATTTTTGGTTTCAATCTCATAAACACGGATCTCCTGCCAGTCGGATCCGGCCTCGGAACGCAGCACGCCTATATAGCGGTGATCTTGCGAATAGGATGCCAGAGAAATGCGGATGGTCCCATCCGGAGAAAGCGAATTGGGATCGATGAAGACCTCCGGTTCCCCTTCCAGTCCTTTTTGTATATAGATAACGGATTGGTTTTGCAGTCCTTCATTGCGGGTGTAGAAATAATATTCCCCAACCTTCCAAGGCGCAGACTGTTTGGGATAATTATACAGCTCCCTTACCCGCTCCAGAACCGAATCCCGGAAAGGAATATTCTCCAGATAGGAGAAAGTGACTTCATTCTGTGCCTCAACCCATTGTTCCACCTCTTCAGATTGATCATCTTCCAGCCATCTATAAGGATCCGGAACCTCGGTTCCGAAATAATCGTCCACATGATCGACTTTTTTCGTGTCCGGATAGGTTAAAGACGGCTGGTCTGAAGTCTCAGACTGTTTCTGGCAAGCTGGTATTAAAGCCACCATAAAAACAAATAGTAAGAGTAATAGCTTATTCATCTGTTTCTCCTTTCTATAATACAAATGCTAAGATATTATAATATCATATTTTAAATCAATCATTAAAATATGATAAAAAGGCAGTATCTGTTGGGTTAAACTGACAGAGAGAAATCCAATTTGAAGACTCAACGATTATTTTTGTAGCGACTTATGCCAGTTGAATTTTATTAAAAGTTTTGCTATTTTCATTTCATAGGGAAAAATGGAAGTTTTTATTTCAAAGGATTAAGCTCAGCATGCAAAAGAGAAATTTTATCATTTTTATTTCTATCATTCTCTCTTTTTCGTTCATATCGATGTTGATACCTAATCAAAATTACGCCACAGTCGAACTGGCGGAACAGACAGGCAAAGATTGTGGTGCCTGCCACATCAATCCTGATGGAGGCGGGGAACTAACAAAAGAAGGAAAAACCTATCTTCTCCAGCAACCCTCATCCTATTCTCTCCGTCGGCTGATCCGCTTGGTATCGGGATTTCTGCATATATTTATGGGAATTTTTTGGTTTGGAACCATTCTTTATATTCACTTGGTCCTCAAACCCACCTATGCAGCCTCAGGGCTTCCTCGAAGAGAGGTAAAAATAGGACTTTTGTCAATTATAGTGATGGCTGTTACCGGAACGATCCTGACCGTATTCCGATTTGATTCATTTTCTTCGATCTTCCAATCCCGTTTTGGGATCCTGCTGTTTATAAAAATCATCTTATTTCTCATCATGG
>CAZLBV010000150.1:0-3323 GCA_964557845.1 uncultured Eubacteriales bacterium
GGGAAAGCTCACGGTGGAATGATCGTGTAGATTTCCGGCTGCCGGATTGGTGTGGCAGACACTGCATTCGACTGTGGTTCCGGGAGAAACCGCGTCTGTACTTCCTGATATTAAAAAGCTCACGGCACCCGGAGTGCTGTGGCACTTGGCACAGTCTGCCGGGATCTCTCCCTCTTCATCCCAATGCCGGAAGGCCTCGCTGGAACTGTCTGCATGACCGGAAGTCTGCCATAGACTGGTTATATACGATTCCAATGACTGGATATTCAATTGTTCTTTTGAGCCGATGGCTGCCGTAAACACCGTCAAAGCAGTGAGTGTGAATAGGATAGTCAAAATATATCGTTTTTTTGTCATGGCTTTATCCTCACTTTATTTCCAGCGGTACCCCAATGAGAGTTCAAGGATATGGACATCATAGTCGTTGGCAGGAGCGGCTTTTTCTTCAAAATTGATATAGCGGTATCCAAGCTGGGCCACATATCCGGTATCGAACAGATATTCAAGATAGGTTTTAAACATGGTGCGGGAGATCTCCCAAAAACCTGAATTGATATAGATATTGGCATAAGATCCGATGGTCCAATTCAGGTTTAGCTTAAATGTCAGGCTGCCATCCAAGAGATTGGAGTTTCCTTCATAATCGATCAACCATGGGAAGAAACCGGCTGGACCGCTCCATCCAGGTGGGTATTCTATTTTTCTGTCTGCATCATGAGCAAGAGAGAGATAGGAATACCCGGCAAAAAGCTTGAGCTTCTCTGTGGTGTAGCCGGCCCGAAATGTCAATTGCCTACGGGATGACTCCCATCTGTCTTGAAAAATCTCGCTTTTGGAGCTGCTGGCCAATAAAGAACCGGAAAAACTCAGATTATTGATAAAGACCTTAGCTTTTAGCTTAAACCGGTTGAAATCGGTTGGGGATATGAGAGTATAGGGATTGTCAAAATTTCCCAGATAATAGTCTGCATTTAAACTGAGTTTCCGACTGGAATTTAGTGCAAAATTTCCAAAAAATCCTGTTCTTTTGGTTTCCTGTTCATAGGTGGACGTATATCTGTCTTCCAATTCCCTGGTCTCATTCCTGTATCCCGCAGTAAGTGACAAACCGGGTGTGAATTGATACTGGAGGCCGCCTTCGTATCCTAATGTGTTGTAATTCCATTCAATGATTTGAGTATTATTGTCTACAGTCATGGTCCCTTTTTGCTCGAAATCACTGGCTCTGGCAGCACCGATAAACGCCAATCTATTGGTCAGAAGCAGGGTTATATCGGCATCATACATCTGAATATCCCTGTCAAAGGTCCCTGTTCCGGAGTAATGGTAATTGAAGAAACGGTTTAAATAATTGACTCCGTCAGCGTCCTCATTATATTCCAGCTCCATATCCTGATCGAAGAGCCGGGCGGCGCCGTTTATCAGCAGGCTGTCGATAGGTCTGGCTGTCACTTTAAAAAAATGTGACTTGCTTTTCAGGTTATAAGGTTGGTCTATATAGAAATAATTCAGTGAACTGGGATACTGTGCGGTTTCTCCTCCGTCGGCATAACCTGGAAGGAACAGGCTGTTGGAATTTTCATATTCCTGGATCTTTTCTTCAAAAGTAAAGGTATAACGGTTCAGGTGAACATTGGCTCCAAGGGTGAAATCTTTATAATCTTCATGAATCGGTTTGTCTAATTCGAATTCGATCCTGTTGAGGCTTAAAGTGGTTATACTTTTTCCTTCTTTGGTATAACGGTCAAAACTGAAATATAGATCAGCTTTGTTATGGAGAGAGATCTTGAACAAGGCGGTGTCCATCACCCTGTCAAAATTGAAAGAGTGCATATCAAAATTCCCATTTAGATACTGGTCATTGTAGAAATAAATGGATTTTTTTCGATCGTATTTGAATTTGTACCTGCCGATTTTCTGGATATTAATTCCCATGGCTTCAAAGGGATCGCCTCCGTAGTTATAGATGCTGATATCGAGACGATCGAGGTATTTTTTCATGGTATCGGTGGGGATGAAATGCAGAGAGAAATTGAATAACCGGGCACCCTGATCCAGATTGATATCTTCTTTGTACTTAACCGGAGAACCACTGGAATCTATCATCCGGTAACCGAAAAGGAAATTTCCATAAAAGCTTTTTTCCTTATCTTTTTCGTCTTCACCCAGGAGAGAAAAAGCCGTGAACTGAAGAACACTAAAAACGAGCAATAAAATTATGAATTTTTTAATTTGCATTTTCCCTCCTATTTAAGAAATTTCCTGTCAAGATTAGAGCCATGGATAGAGGAGTGGCAGGTGGTGCAGTTGGAAGTATCATGCGTGAACCGTGAGTGCCAGGCTGGAGCAAAGGTATGGCAGCTGAAGCAGAGATCGGATATGCTCTGATTGGTCAGCATATGACGGTTGGGACTGCCGTGGACTTCATGGCAGGCAGTACATCCTTCAATACGGGAGGCGCCGTGTTCATATAGGAAGGGACCTCCTTTATCGGTATGACACTGCAGACAGGCTTGATGTTTGAATCCGCCCAGTCTTTCACGATCGGAAGGCTCATGAGGGTCATGACAGGAGATGCAAGACAAGATCCCTTCCTGCAGGCGGTGACGCTCGTTCAGTTGGAACTGAGCCAAGACATTATTATGGCAGCCGTAACAGGCTTCGGAGGGCTCGGTCTTGAGCAGAGTTGGGTTAGGAGCAGGAGAATGAATAATATGGCAGGCGGTGCAGTCAAGAGAGGATTGTCCATGAGGGCTGGCATTGAATCTGGGATGGGATTTTGAATGGCACTGCAGACATTGCTGGTTTTTGATGCTGGGTAATTCTGTGTCATTGAATCCCAGAATGGTGTCTGTGCCGCCTCCCTCTTCAAGATGTTGTTCCCATTCAAGATGACAGACTGCGCAGCTGTATTCAGCGTTATATTCGGCGGCAATATTCTTTGTGTCTATGATCGAATGAAGGTTTGCTGTATAATCTTCTGCCATGATGTCGTGACAATCAAAACAAATAATTTCGACTTTTTCCTGTGTGGACAAATGGGTAGCTGATAAGCTGACGGTAAGGATCAATGCCAATAAGAAAAAATTTTTTATATCCAGGTCGGAGGGCCTTTTTTTGGGCAATTTGTACCTCCCTGTTCTTTAGGTTAATAAAGTTTCATTATCCCTGATTATCTCTTAAACTCCAGCATGTCTTTTTTTCCTGGAAGCTTATATTCTATAAAGATTATATTATCTATAGGAATAAAGTCAACCCAATATTATAAGAAGATCCCCCAAAATTTTCCAAATAATTGATCTATATTATTTAATTACAGACAT
>CAZLBV010000151.1:0-23389 GCA_964557845.1 uncultured Eubacteriales bacterium
CTCCAAAGGAATCATCATTGCCGATACCAAGTTTGAATTTGGCCTCCTGGATGGAGAGCTTATTTTGGTTGACGAGATATTCACACCGGATTCATCCCGTTTTTGGCCCGTTGCCAGTTATAAGCCCGGAGGACCGCAGCCCAGTTTGGATAAGCAGTTTGTTCGCGATTATCTTTTAAGTACGGATTGGGATAAGCAGTCTCCTCCTCCACCTCTTCCTCCTGAGATCATTGAAAAAACACGGGAAAAATATCTGGAGATCTACCGTCTTCTTACGGAAAAAAATGAATTATAATGGGATTGCGTGTTGATCTTCATATACATTCAAATAAAAGCAGCGATGGGACCTATCCACCCTGTGATATTATAGAAATGGCCCGTAAAATCGGGCTGAAGGCGCTGTCTATAGCAGATCACGATACGGTTGCAGCTTATCCCGAAGCCCTTATTTGCGGGAATGATGCAGAAATTGAAGTCATCCCCAATATGGAAGTAACGACTATATTTAAGGAACGTGAGTTCCATATGCTGCTTCCTCTGTTGGATTGGGAAAATAAATATGTAAAAGAACTTGAATCTCGGATAAAAAAAAGAAGGCTGATTGAAGCCAGGGAGCGGGTGGATAAATTGCAGGAATTGGGATTTTCAATAACCTGGGAGGAGGCCTTAAAGGCGTCGGCACCTTTCGTGCCCTTGGGAGTGACTATTGCCCAGGTTGTGATCGAAAAGGAAAGAATGTCCAGGAGATCAGCCTTAGCAAAACAGGCTGCTTTGCCAAATAAATTTTTTGATCCTTATATTTTTTATCAGAATTATTTTATGGAAGGTAAACCTGCCTGGGTTCCAAGAAGGAATTTAAATATTCTGGATGTTCTTGAAATAGTTCCCAGGACCGGAGGCGTTCCGGTTCTGGCACATCCCGGAGCTTTTTTTCAACGGGCAGATGAGGAGGATATTGCTGCTTTAAAAGATCATGGATTACAGGGGATCGAAGTCTATTCCTCTTACCATGATAGGAATCAGATCCAGTTTTACAAAAGGATTGCTGAGAAGTACGATCTGGCTATAACGGCTGGATCTGATTTTCATGGGGATATCAAACCGCATATTGCTTTTGGTTCAGTTGAAAATGGTGATTATGCGATGGTCGAAGAGTTGAGAAAGAGAAAAGAAAGATGCAGTTAAACTGGATAGATATTGCATTGATGTTAGTACTGGGTTTGGCTTTGGTCATAGGTTTGATAAAAGGTTTTATACGTCAGTTGATCGGTATTGCAGCTGTGATAGCAGGATTGGTTTTAGCAATTGTATATTATCCGTATGCAGCAGAATTATATCTGCGGTTTATATCCCGTAGTCTTCTAGCCCAATTTTTAGGTTTTATTACCATCTTGATTATCGTGATGATTCTTGGATGGGTGATATCAATGTTGCTCTCTAAAGTGATAAAAGGACCTTTGCGATTCGCAAATCATATTTTGGGCGGGGCTCTTGGTATGATAAAAGGCGTGCTCATTTGTGGAGCTTTTATTTTTGCCATGTTTGTTTTTTCGATCAGAGACAATGCTCTGAAAGATTCTGTGCTTGCTCCCTACTGCATTAAAATGACTAAGGTGGCTGTTGGATTGATTCCACAGGGATTAAAAGATAGATTTAATCAATCATATAGAGAAATTTTTAGAAGCGGGGGAAAGAATGATAAATAAATCAAAGGATTTGACCATTCATTCCAAAATGGAACGTTTGGTCGAAGAACTGGTGGATACGGAAATTCCTATCAAGGAAGCCTTAAAGGAATTCGAAAAAATATATATTCAGACGGCTTCCAAAAAATATAATGGTAATAAGACCAAGATGTCTAAGGCACTGGGAGTGCATAGGAATACGCTGCATAATCTGTGCAAGACCCTCAAACTCCAATAAAGTCTGAATCATTCATAAAAATTGCTGATGGATATTTATAGATTAATATAAATTAGGGTTTTAATATTATTCTATTTTAAATGTTATCTATAGCGTTTTAGAATATTTGATTTATTTTTATCAGCAATTTTTACCCTACGGGAACACCGATCTCACTACCCCGGCTTCTTTGCACCCCATTCGATGTAGACAGCTACTATCTCATGGGCTGCTGCCTCGCCGGGGCAGCAACCTCGGTTCGCTGATAACCCAGACAGCTTCGTAAATTCGTTTGTCCGGATTTTATTCTTTCTTCTATCTCCTATCTTCTGTCTTCTGTTTTATTTCTTCTGCTTTTTAATTTCCTGCTATCCACTAGCCATCAATGCCTGATTTTTAGCAGTTGTTGGAAAAGTCTGCTAAAAAATTCAAAAAAGTATTGACAATGGGTTAATGTTAGGTTATATTAGCAATCTGTTAGCAAGACTGCTAAAAAATAAAATATTTGGAGGTTAAAATGAAGGTGATTCCTTTATACGACCGGGTTCTTCTCAGAAGATTAGAAGAACAGGAAGTCAAGAAAGGAGGAATTATTATTCCCGATACTGCAAAAGAAAAGCCCCTTGAAGCTGAAGTTATTGAAGTCGGAAAAGGGCGTTTTGAAGAGGGAAAATATGTTCCTCTTGAAATCAAGAAAGGTGATAAGGTTCTCATCGGAAAGTACAGCGGGACAGAAGTGACTATCGATGGCATTGAGCATGTGATCGTTAAGGAAGATGAAATTTTAGGTAAAATCACCTAATTTAGTAAAAGGAGATAAAAATGGCAAAACAAATTACACACGGTGAAGAAGCCAGACAAGCTCTGCTAAAGGGCGTTAATAAGCTGAGCAATGTCGTCAAAGCGACTTTGGGACCAAGGGGAAAAAACATTATTTTGGACAAGAAGTTTGGCTCCCCCACCAGCACCAAAGATGGTGTTACGGTTGCTAAAGAGATCGAATTAGAAGACACATTGGAGAATATGGGCGCTCAATTGGTTAAAGAAGTCGCCTCTAAGACTTCTGATGTTGCCGGGGATGGGACCACCACTGCTACTGTCCTGGCACAGTCCATTTATGGCGAAGGGTTGAAATATGTAACGGCCGGAGCCAATCCCAGCTTAATCAAAAAAGGGATCGATAAGGCTGTCGAGACTGTAGTTGAAGAACTGAAAAAATTGAGAAGGGATGTTTCTGGCGATATGATTGCCCAGGTCGGCGCTATTTCAGCAAATAATGATGAATCTATCGGAAAGATTATTGCAGAGGCTATGGATAAAGTCGGTAAGGATGGAGTGATCACTGTCGAGGAAGCTAAAGGTCTGGAAACTACTATGGATATCGTCGAGGGAATGCAGTTTGACCGCGGATATCTGTCCCCCTATTTCATTACCGATCCTGATAGAATGGAGTGCGTACTGGAAAGTCCAGTTATACTTCTCCATGAAAAGAAGATCAGTAATCTTAGGGAATTTCTCCCCCTGCTGGAAAATGTTGCCAAAATGGGTAGGCCTTTGCTGGTTATCGCCGAAGAAGTTGAAGGCGAGGCTCTGGCTACATTGGTTGTCAACAAATTAAAGGGAACCTTCTCCTGCGCAGCAGTTAAAGCCCCTGGATTCGGTGATAGAAGAAAAGCCATGTTGGAAGATATTGCAGTCTTGACCGGAGGAAAGGTTATAACTGAGGATATCGGTGTCAAACTGGAAAACGTCACCGTAGACTGGTTGGGTGAAGCAAAAAAAGTTGTCATTGATAAAGACAACACTACTATAGTGGAAGGCAGCGGAGAATCTGAGGATGTCAAAGCTCGAATCAAGCAGATCAGAACTCAGATCGAAGAAACCACTTCTGACTATGACAGGGAAAAACTTCAGGAAAGGCTCGCCAAAATGGTTGGTGGTGTGGCCCTGATCAAGGTCGGTGCAGCCACTGAGACTGAATTAAAAGAGAAGAAAGCTCGGGTTGAAGACGCCATGCATGCTACCAAAGCAGCTGTAGAGGAAGGTATCGTTCCTGGTGGAGGAGTGGCTCTCTTAAGATGTCAGAAAGTCATCGACAACTTAAAGCTTGAGGGTGACCTTGAAATCGGTGCCAGTATAGTGAGAAGAGCTTTGGAAGAGCCTCTTAGGCAGATCGCATCCAATGCCGGGCAGGAAGGATCCATCGTGGTCGAGAAAGTTAAAGAGATGGAATCAGACATGGGTTACAATGCGTTGACCGAGAAATATGAAGATCTGGTTAAGGCCGGAGTGCTGGATCCGACCAAAGTTGTTCGTTCTGCTCTTCAGAATGCGAGCAGTATTGCCGGACTGATGCTGACTACAGAGGGATTAGTGTCCGATATTCCAGAAAAGGAGAAACCGGAAATGCCAATGCCTCCGGGTGGAGGAATGGGCGGTATGTACTAATACCCTTTCACAGCGAATATTCAAGGCCCTGGGGGCATTTATCCCCCAGGGCCTTTTTCATTTGGGGGTCGAGCCCGGATAATTTATTTATTTACAATAATATATATGAGTTTTCCACAGGTGTTACTCTCTGAGGTGAGATATTAGGGAAAATTGACTGATTAAGCCACATAACAAATGGAAATAAACTCATTATTTTAGTCAATCTATTTTACTGATAACTAAGAATATTCAGGTTCTTAAGTTGAAAATCAGATATATTCCCACCAGGCCAAAAATTATATTAGGAGCCCAGGCAGCCAGCTCCGGACTCATATACCCGACATACCCCAGTCCGCGAAAAATTCCAATAGCTCCCCAATAGATCATAGCAATAATCATACTGATTCCCAATCCAACTAGGGTTCCCCTTTTCCCCATAGTGAACGCAAAGGGAATGCCTAAAAACACCATGATCAGGCTGACAAATGGAAAAGAGATCTTAAAATGGAGGTCGACTTTAAATCGAACGGTCTCGAATCCACGTGTTTCAATTTCTTCAATATAGCTTCTAAGCTCAGGATAATTCATTTGATCAGGAGCCTTCCATTCGCGGAGAAAGTAGCTTTTATCTTCCTTGATCGGGATAGTCATTTCAGATTGTTTTTCGAAATTGACTAATTTATCGTTTTTAAAATCACGTTTCCAGGTATCATTGAGATAAAGCATACCTGATTCCAACCTGGCTTTCCGGGCATAGATCCGGGTTTTAAGAAACCAGTTTTCCACATCAAATTCATAGATGGATAATTGGCTGAACACGGAAGCCCACTGATCGAAATAAAGATAATAGTAGATTCGGTCTCTGTCTTTACCCATAACCCATCGTCTGTCACTCTGGCTAACTGTCCGGGCAGGCAGATCCTGGATCTGATTCCATATTTCCTCGGCCCGTTTGTTGGAATTAGGGAGAATTTTTTCCTGAAGATAAAATGAGAGTATACCGGTCACAACTGCGAGTAAGAGAAGCGGAAGGATTATCCTGTATAGACTTATTCCGCAGGTTTTCATAGCGGTTATTTCATTGAATTTGTTTAAAAATCCCAGAGACAAGAGGGTAGCTGTTAAGGCTGTGACTGGAAGTATGATATGCACAAACTCAGGTATCTTAAACCAAATATATGAGAAGAAAAGGCTTAAAGGTTTATTGTGTTCATAGATCTCATTAATCCTTTCGAAGAATGTGATGATAATATAAATTGTCAGTAAACTCAAAAAGAGCATCAAAAAAATGAGAAGGAATTTCCGGATGATATAGCGATCCAGAATATTAGGAAAGGGGAGAGATAATCTGAAAGACCTTTTTCGGCTCAGCTCTTTATTTGGCTCAGATCTGTCTATCACTTTCTTTAGCCTGAATAGTGGGATTCGGGCAAAAAGGGAGGAGGATTCCCGGTGAGACATTATGAAAAAGTACAGACCGCATAAAAATAATAAAATGTTTGGGCCCCACATGCCCAGCCAGGGTGGGAAATCACTATCGATGGAAAGCTGTTCGCCGGCAGTAATGAGTATGTAGTAAACCAGAATAATGACAATACTGATGGTAAAGCCACTGGTTCTACCTCCCTTTTTTGTTGTGGCCCCAAGGGAAAGGCCCAACAGCGCGAATATCAGGCAGGAAAATGGCAGGGCGAATTTTTTGTGTATCTCTACCCTATGTCCGTTAAGGTCTCTTCTCGCCTGTTTTAGACGGATCGTATTCCCGGGAACGTCCGGGATGTTTTGGATCTCTCCCTCCATTTGTTTTACCACTTGGAATAATTCTTTTATATTTTTCTCTCTTATTCCTTTTTCAGCGGAAAAAGTACGGAACAGGTTTTCCACATCGATCTCTTCCTCATTGTATTCAAAGGTGGTGATCCGGTATCCCTCAGAGTCAGAAATAGGGTAATGGATGGCGCCGTGGTATAGTTTCAACACGGCCAGTTTTTCATCCGGGAAGAAACTCAATCCTCCCTTTTCCGCATAGATCACTCTGGGTTCTTCCGGATCGTCGGTCATTTGCACAAAGACATTACTCCATTCATTGGATTGGGTAATATCTTGGAGATAGATTACCGTATTAGGGATCGACTCATTGAATTGGCGGGGAGAGATCTGCAGTTGGACCCTGGTTAATACGGTATCCTTGAATAATTGGGTCCATTTATAATTAGCCCATGGAGCTAAATATAAAGTGAGAAAAGAAGTCAGCAGCATTCCCCCCAGAGAAAACAGCAGCAGTGGCCTGAGTAAACGCATGTAATTAACCCCGAGTGTTTTAAAAGCCGTTATCTCCGAATCCGATGACATACGGCTTAATCCGGCCAGAATGCCGACCAAGACCGACATGGGGACAGTGAAAGCCAACAGGGAAGGAGTAAGGTAAAACAACAGGGCGCCCACAGTTTTAAGGGGAACTCCCCGAACGATGAATACTTCTGAAAGCAGCAGGATCTGATTCATCAACATGACAAATGTGTAAACCAGAAGACCAATCAGAAAAGGTGAAATTACTTCTTTAAGAATGTAGCGGTCGATTAGTTTTCGCACCACATTTTTATACCACAATAGGGATAGAATAAAAAGATACGCTTTGAGCTGAATTTACCTGGATTGTTTATTATATTTGCTGATCCGATCTGCTGATAGAAAAAGAATTGATTAGGTTGATGTTAACAGGTAGCTACATTTTATATTTACCGAGGTCTTCGGGTTTTAAATTTTCCAGCCATTTCTTTAATTTTTCTGAATCTTCCAGAGTGTCATCGAATTTTATACTCTGTGCTTTTTTTATGACGTCTTCTGCTACAAAAATTGGCGCTTCAAGGCGAAGTGCCAGGGCAATTGCGTCTGATGGGCGTGAATCGATAAAGATATTTTTCCCCTGGAAGAAACAGTGGATTTCTGCATAAAAAGTGTTATCCCTGACATCATTGACAACGATTCTATCCACCTTGAGATTGAACTCATCAATAAAATTCCTGATCAGGTCATGAGTCATTGGCCTTGGGGTTTGGATATTTTCTATCTTTAAAGCGATGGCATTAGCTTCAAAAACTCCTATCCAAATGGGCAGCATTCTTTCACCGCCCAATTCTTCCAAGACAACGATCGGCATTTTGGAAATAGGATCGACAACCAATCCCTTTACCTTCATCTCAATATCCATGCGACCTCCTGATCAACGATTTAAATATAAGCCGCATGGCTATTCTTGTCAAGGAGTGAGGAGTGGTAAAGGGACTGCTGCGGCAGAGGTCAAAACAATTTAAGCTGGGGCTCGTCATGTTCTTGGCCTTCCGGCCGGTTTTTCTCTTCGAAGAGATCGATGATACCGAATTCTCCATCATGTCCTGGAATGATCTTCAGCTGGCCTTTCCTCATCCGATCTATGCCTCTGCTTATTTTTTCGGGATGGATCCGGTTTAATTCATCTAAGGCAATTTCGGTAAGGATAGAGTGTTCATCACCGAACTCCCTAATGAAACTGAAATAAAGATCCCACACACTTTTACAGGTGGATGATTTATCCAAGGCTTGAGCAATGATCTCATTTAATGGAATAAGATTTTTAAAGGGGATCCTGGATGGGGGAGCTGTGCCTAATTCCCTATCGGCTAACTCATTGACCCGGTGCAGAACACCCATGGTTAATTTTTTATTGCACACCGGACAAAGGCCTTTATGTTGGATTGTATCTAATGGCGAGAATATGACCTTACACTTTCGGTGGCCGTCATAATGATATTTACCCTCCTCCGGGAAGAATTCCACTGTATATAAAAACTTTTCCGGGTCTTTTCTTTTTATGGCATCTACAAGGCCGGTGTAGCTGAAATCGCAGTTAAAAACATTAGCTTCTCTTCCGATCTTCGAAGGTGAATGAGCATCTGAATTGGAGATGAGAGTATATTTATCCAGGCAGGATAAACGCCAGTTCATGGGAGGATCTGAGGAAAGGCCTGTTTCCAACGCGAATATAAAAGGAGTCATCTCTTCGAAACATTCTTCGATCTTATCGAAACCAGAATTCGCTCCAAAAAGAGAAAACCAGGGAGTCCAGATATGGGCAGGAATGACGGTACATGTAGGAGAATGATCTGCAACGATCTTTACGAACTCTTTAGCATCCATCCCTAAGATCGGCCGGCCGTCAGATCTAAGGTTCCCAATTCCCGAGAGTCGGCTGTTTATTTTTTCAACGGCTTCGAAATCAGGTGCTAACACCAAAATGTGGATCTTGCGGACTTTCCCCTGTTTGGAGTAAATAAAACTTATCTCTGCCGTCAATATGAATGAGACCTCATCCGGAGAAAAATGGATAGAACTAAAATATTCATTCTCTGGAAGTAAGGGTTTTTTTAATCTGAAAAACCCATTGCCGAGCGGTTCCAGTTTCTGTTTGCACAGAAAAAACCATTCCGGATGAGTGAAATCCCCGGTGGCTAGGAGGGAGATACCTTTGATCTTCGCCCAGTAGGCAAGGGTATCCAGAGTCATATCCCGGGCAGTAGCCCGGCTGAATTTAGAATGTAAATGAAGATCAGCGATAAATTTCATCGTATTTTTTTCCTTCCGGCCTAAAGTCGGATAAACACCTTCGGCCATCGGAGCTTCGCCCAGTTATTATGACTTCGATGCCTTTGAAGAAATGAATGTTACGGTCGGCGGCGCGGATGTTACCGTACAGACCGGTGGTGTGGCTTTGAACATGGTGACCCGCCGCGGCGGCAATAAGGTATCCTTAGGCGGCCGTTTCTATCTGACTGATGGAAAGCTGCAGTGGGAAAACCTGAGCGAAGAACTGGAAGCAGAAGGCATTCGGGATACCAACAAGATCCGCGAGAACAAAGACTATGGATTCAACCTGGGACTACCTCTAATTAGAGACCATGCCTGGTTCTGGATGTCTTATGGTGTGCAGGATATACAAACCGATACCATCTATGACACACCGGACGACACGATGCTTTCGAATATAGCCGCTAAAATAAACCTGCAGATCATTCCGGAGAACCGGTTCGAAGCCTTTCTCCATCTTGGAAGGAAGAACAAATACGGGCGTTCCGCTAGTGCAGCCCTGCCTGAGGGCTACTACCAGGGCGGCCGGTACTACATGGGCTCTCCGATCCTGAAACTTCAGGATGAGCATATGTTTGGCGACAACCTGTTTATATCATTAAAATACGGATTCTCCGATGCCGGATTCAACCTGACTCCGATGATGGACCTGGATTTCGAAAAATTTCCCATCTGGGACATCACAGAGGCCAGATGGTATGGTTCTGAGTGGCGTTATTATGTGGAACGGCCTGTGTCTCAGTACAACTTCCTGGCCAACTACTTCAATGACACTCTTTTTGGTGCCAGCCATGATATTAAACTCGGAGTAGAATATGCAGACAGATCTGCCTATACGGAATCGGTTTATTCCGGAAACGGCTATATTCTGAGAAACTATAATTATCCCACTGTTGACATAACCGGCGACGGTTATCCTGATCTCGTTCCTGGAATTCGAATGGTCTCATTCTGGAGAGGATATTACACTGATTTGGCCGTTTCAGCTTTAGCAGCATTTTTCAGTGATGCCATCTCCTTCGGGCAGTTCAACCTGATCCTGGGTCTGAGGTATGACCAGCAGGCCCCGGGAACCAATCCGGTTTCCGTACCCGCAGTCTATGACGGCCCGGCCTGGCAGTCTGTAGCCGATGCCTCAACCATCCAGAAATTCCAGCAACTGCTTCCGGCTGTTGAAGTTCCCGGTATTGAAGGAACGGACTTAAATGGGGACAAATATTACTGGAAAACCTGGTCACCCCGGGTGGGATTGACCTGGGATGTACAGGGCAACGGTAAGACCATCGCGAAATTGGTTCTGGCCCAATATGGTGACTTTATGGGTGTAGGAGAAGGCGACAGATGGCGCCCGGGCGGCGTTGGTGGCTGGATGGACTTCTGGTGGCGTGATACCGGTGACGGAATCATGAACCTGAATGAACTCTACTGGTTCCATCCCTCCAATTATCAGCTTTACAGAACCTTTGATGATGCCGGCAATTTCACCGGCGACTGGAGTGAAGCGGCTGGTTGGTTCTGGGGAAGTTATGACCCTGATAATCCGATGAGTATGACCGATCCTTATCAGCAGATCGATCCCGATGCCGGTTCCAGCCGGACATCCGAAGCAATGATCACTCTGGAAAGAGAAGTTTTTACTGATTTCGGCGTTCAAATAAACCTGACTTACAGGCGTTACGATAATGAGCGCTGGAGCTTAAAATACTTCCCGGATACCGGTGTTGTTCAGAATCAGGGTTGGTATATCTCCGCAGGCACACCGCCGGCTAATGTCCCTGGTGAGGATGCTCCCGGGAGCACCGGCGAAGCCAGTAAGCATGAATGGTACTATACCAGCGAAGAAGGCACCGCCTATTCACCCTACAGCTGGGTGCAGAGACGGCCTGATTTTTACCGGGATTTCATGGGAGTCGACCTTGTATTTAACAAGAGGCTTTCCAATAAGTGGATGATGAACGGCTCCTTCACCTGGCAGAAACAACAAGCCCATTATGGTGATCAGGGCATTATGAACAAAACTAACATGTGGGCTTTTGAAGGCCAGCCCTATGCCATTTATATGGGCGGCGCTAGCGGAAAGATCGATCAGTATATCTATTCCCGCTGGATGTTCAAGGTTGGCGGGCTCTACCAGCTCCCCTATGATATCAATGTCTCCATGAACTTCATGGCCAGAGAAGGCTGGGTAATGAGAGAAACCTTTGGTTACGTTGACTACACCCTGCCCAATCCGAATTCCAGAAGCGCTACTCTGTATATGTATCCTTTTGGACATTTCCGCCTGCCCACTTTCTACAACCTAACTCTGAGACTGGAAAAAATGCTGAGAATCGGCGATACCGGCCGGATCTATCTGATGGCTGATATTTTTAATGCTCTTAACAGCTCACTTATCAACCGCAGGTACCAGAGAGACTGGGGTACCTATTACAACTATCCCAACCAGTCCATGAACTACTGGAGTGCCAATCCCAATTTCTATGCTGCCAACGAAATTCTCAACCCGAGAGTTATCCGGTTAGGAATCAGATTTACCTTCTAAGCAGACAGCAGATATAGACGAAGAGTACAAAGCCTCTCTCGTTCCCAAGGGAACGGGAGGGGCTTTTTTTTTAGATTCTGAATTATTCATAAAAATTACTGATGATTGTTATAAATAATTTAAATACAGGATTTTGCTATCTTTATGTAAATAATAATCTATAGCGGTTTTCATTCCTTTTTATTATTTATCATCAGTAATTTTTACCCCTTTGGGGCGCGCCGGTCTCACTACCCCGGCTTCGTTGCAGCCCATTCGATGTAGACAGCTACTATCTCATGGGCTGCGGCCTCGCCGTGGCAGCAACCTCGACGCGTGAATAATCCAGGCAATTTTGCACATTCGGCAAGAACGTATATTACACCTCCTTGAGGGAGGGTGAGAGGGGGTGGACATGGGATGGCCACTTCACTAACCTGAATTCGCAATATTACTTATACGGCTTCATTCAGGGCAGCTTGCGTTTGCACCAACCTTGGCCTGCAAATAATCCATGCAGCTTCGAACACTTCTTTGGTTTTCTTCTATCTTCTATCTTCTGTCTTCTAAAAAATAGTAAAGGTTGATGTTACCTGAACTATATTTATTTTTATGCCCTAAAATGCTAAAATGTTAGCGGATGAAAGATAATTAAAATACGGAGGTATTTAATGAAAAAAGGAGCGTTGGCTTTATTTTTGATCATATTGATAAGTGCAGTGATTTTTTCTCAAACCTATCGGGGAAAAGGACGGCTCCTTGGTACAGTAAATGATGAACAGGGCAATCCGATAGAAGGGGTTACGGTAAAGCTTTTTAGCGAAAGAGCAGACGCGGGTTTCGAAGTGTTAACTGATGCTGAAGGCAGGTGGACAGCATCCTGGATACGAGGGGGGCCATGGAAGATTGATTTTTTAAAGGTTGGTTATATGCCCGAAACAGCCCAGACCGAGGTAAATGAATTTAAGCGTAATCCTGAGATCAATATAATCATGAAAAAAGCCGAAGGGTTACTCCTGACTGATGAGCTAAAAGCAGCTCTTAAAGAAGGAAACGTCCTGTATGTTGAAGGCCGTTATGATGAAGCGATCCAAGTATATCAATCTATAATCGATGAATATCCGGATGTTTATGTCATCTATATGAATATCGGAAATGCTTATTTTGTTATGGAAAAATATGATGAGGCTGAAGCTGCCTACATGAAGGTACTGGAACAGGACCCGGATAATAACGATGCTAAACTGGCCGTGGGCAACTGCTACCAGAACCGGGGCAATAGTGAGAAAGCGCTGGAGTGGTACAATCAAATAGAATTCGAAAATATTAAGGATCCAACCGTCCTTTACAATATCGGAACGAATTTCTATAATCTGGCCAAATTTGAGGATGCCCTTAAATATTATCAGAGAGCAGTGGAATTAAAAGAAGATTTTGCTGATGGCCTGTACCAATTGGGGTTGGCTTATTTGAATCTGACCAAGTATAAGGAATCCATTGATGTCTTTGAGAAATATCTAGAGGTCGACAGCGAAAGCGGAAGAGCGGATCAGGTCAGGGCTTTTATTGAATTTCTAAAGACCAAGATATAAGATCGAAAACGTACCGGATCCAGTAAAGCTAGTATAGAAAGCTGCTTGTTTTGCTGGTCTCTGAAAGAAATAGCAAGAATGATAAAAGTTGAGCGGTCTCGGATGATCTTGGGATTATAAACAGGATATTGGTTTTTGAGCTGTGTAAATTACATTAACCACAGAGTTAACTTTGTTGTCATGGAAAGAAAAGGGCCCCGGATAATCTCCGGCAAAAATATGAAGAGGAGATAATAAAAAATGAACTCCAAAAAAAAGAAATATTTACTTGGCTGTGTTCTTGGCTTCTTTTTGCTGGGGATATGGAGTTGTGCGCCCGAAAGAGCCGTCAAATTAGATCCCGAAACAGCAGAATTTTATGAGACTGTGCGTCTTATAATGACCGATGATGAGAAAGATATTTTCAATCATCTTCCCAGCAATGAATTGAGGAAGGAATTTATCCAGGAATTCTGGGAAAAAAGAGACCCTGATCCGGATACAGGGGTCAATGAATTCAAAGAAGAATATTTTCGGCGGATAGAATATGCCAATGAAAGGTTCAATGAAGGAACCCCTGGATGGAAAACCGATCGGGGACGGATCTATGTCTATCTTGGTGCTCCTGATAAGATCGATGAGATATTTAATCACAGTGCAACTGATCCCAACGGACAGCCCATTCGAGGTTCGCTGCTCCTGTGGGTTTATTATCGCTATGAGTTTGCCGTCCAGTTTTACGATAAGAGCGGGATCGGGCATTACACCATGGATCCTTACTATGGAGTGATCGGGGACATATTTCTGGCGATCGAAAAAGCAAAAATGGGAATGGGCTTTAGTGACGATGAATTCAGAAGCACATTTTGGGATTTCGATCTCAAATATGATGGTACTGCACAGGAATTTATACTGGAGATTCCGGCTGAAGATCTGGTTTTTAAAGAAGAAGAGGGATTGCTTAGAGCTGATTTTGAGATCGAATTTTATATTTATCCGGACGATGGAAGCGGAAAAATGAGTTTCCAGGAGATCATTAATTTTGAAGAAGAAGAAAGTAAGCTTCTCAAGAAAGAAAAGATCATATTTACTTTTCCTTATCAGCTTAAGCCTGGAAAATATAATATCGATGTAGTGATCATAGCAGAACCGGACGTTGGCCGTTCCCGAAAGATTTTTAATATCAAGGTATGAACCAGGCAACAAAAATAGTCTTTTTTTAGTTTAGAAGGATAGAATAAAAAATAGAAAAAATTCCCAAAAATAGATTTAAATAATATAAATAATTGAGGTATGTTGGATCATGATGAATAAAATTTTAAGTGTCGTTTTTATCCTGTTTATGAGTACAGGGAATGTTATCGGTCAGAAAATCAGTGAGCAAGATCTCGCCCCGCAGTTTCAGGAGTTTTTGCAAATAACCAAGTATATCATGCTGGAACAGGAAAAAGAGGTCTTCATGCAGCTGGTGTCCGATGTGGAAAGAACTGCTTTTGTGGAGACTTTCTGGAAAATGCGTGATCCCACACCCGGAACGCCTCAGAATGAATACAAAAATGAGCACCTTAGGCGGTACAATTATGCCAATAAAACCTTTGGGCGTAGCTCTGCCAGAGATGGATGGCGGACGGATCAGGGCCGGATATATATCATCCTGGGCGAACCCACCAGCAAGGAACGTTTTTACGGTACCCTCGGCCTATATCCTTGTGAGGTATGGTATTATTATGGAGATCCATCTAAAGGTCTTCCCACTCATTTCGGCCTTATTTTCTACCAAAAGGGAGGAGCCGGTGAATTTCGTCTATATGATCCCTTTGTAGACAGCCCTAGAGAATTAATGATACACAGCAAAGGTTTTGCTATTGAAGATTTCGAAAGTATGTATGAAAGGATCAGAGAGTTGGCCCCCACACTTTCGTTAGTCGCCTTATCTGTGATTCCCGGCGATATTCCATATGATTTTCAACCCAGCCCTCAAAATACAATCATTTTGGCAAACATATTCGAATCTCCCAAAAAAGATGTTAACGCCTCCTACGCCACCCATTTCCTTGATTACAAAGGCATGGTCAGCACCGAATACATGACTAATTTCATCGAAAGTGATAATTATTTAGAAGTGATCACTGATCCCCTTCTAAGAATCGATTTTATTCATTTCACTATAGTTCCTCGGAGCATCTCCATTGATTATTATGAGCCCAGAGATCAGTACTTCTGCAATTATCAATTGAATGTAAGCCTGAGAAAGGGCAAAGAGGTTATTTTTCAAGATTCCCGCGACTTCCCCTTCTATTTTTCTCCTGAAGAAATAAAAAAAGTTAAGGGTAATGGTTTAGCCATTGAACATTCTATTCCGGTCATAAGCGGCGATTACAAATTCATAGCCCTTCTGCAGAATTCGGTAGCTAAGGAGTTCAGTATCTTCGAAAGAGATATCTTCATTCCGGAACATGATGATGAACCCAGGATCATGAATCCCATGGTTGGTTATCAAATACAGGAATACAGTCAAGATCTGCACATTCCTTTCAAAGTCTTGGGGAAAAAACTGGTTTTGGATCCTTCCAAAACTTTTGCATCTTCCGAATCTGTGACCTTGATGTTCAATTTGATCAACCTCAATAAGGAAATTTGGGTTGGTGGGGATATCAAAGTCAGTCTAAGGGGAATGAAACCCAATAATCCATCCATTAAAACATACAATTTTGATTTACAGAATTATCCCTATCGGAATTATCTGACCATCACCCATACTATTCCTGCTTCGGAGCTAACTCCGGATTATTATGAGATGAATGTGATCCTTCTGGATGGAGTTGGTAACGAGGTCAGCCAGGAAAAGACCAGCTTTGTAATATCTCCGGAAACGAATATTTTCCACCCGGTGGCCAGATCAAAAGCTTTTCCTTTGGTCAATAGTTTTATGTATTTTTTCATGTTGGGGCACCAGTATGAACAGGCTGAAGTATATGATAAGGCTGAAGCCTGCTACCAGCAAGGCTATCAAAGCAAGCCGGATTTTTACCCCGGACTGGTGGATTATGCAAACTTTTTATTAAAAATTGGAAAGTTGCAGGATGCTCTCCTACTGGCCGAAGAATTGAAAGCGGTAAAAGATATGCAATTCCAGTATTACCTCATTACAGGGAAAGCCTATATGGGGATGGAACAGTATGAAACCGCTATTGAAAATTTAAATCAAGGTAACAAATTATATAACAGTGATGTCGGACTGCTTAATGCCCTTGGTTTTTGTTATTATAAAACCCGTAATCTCGAAGAAGCCTTAAAAGTTCTAAAGGCTTCCATAAGTCTGAATGCCAATCAAAAAGAAGTTAAGGAACTGATCAAACAGATCGAGAAAGAAAAGGGAACGTCCTTTTATGCGAGAAGATGTTCCCTTTTATAAAATTAAATTTTGCTTTATTTTACTTCAAATTCAATTGTCTTATTCAGCTGTTTTCCGGAAATATTATCTTTGATATCAACTGAAAAAGTATATTTTCCGGGTTCGAGATCCCTGGTTTCTTTTTTTTCGGTGGTGTTGCCTTCTTCATCTGTAGTTTTAATGATAACCGTCCGTGTGAGAGGAAGAGGCTGGCTGATCAAAGGACTCTCATACTTTTGAGGCGCATAACGGATCATTTTCTCTTCGCCTTGAACGACTTCGTAAGAGATCTCGATATTATATTTTTGGGTCTCATCAGGTTGAGCGCCAAAAATAACAAAAAAGACATCCAGGTTTTCTTTAGCTGAAAATACATGACCTAAATTAGGCACCATTTTGAGGATTGAATATACAAAGAACTCCCTATGGACTTCTGTTCTCACTTCAGGTGCAGACATCCTTTCGACACTCTTCACAAAGAAAATCGGGGTGGTTCCCAGCTCGGTGGTATAAGATAGAGCGTCAGGAAGAGTAAATTCAAAATATTGTGTTCCGATCTTTTCCAGTTTCTCGGATGCGATCGCGATGGAGAGGAGATAGTTTCCAGGGGGAAGGGGATACCCCACAGAATACATGTCTTCTTTTTCCGGTTCATAAGAGCCCCCCTCTATCTGGACTCTGACCGGAACATAGACTTCTCTGGAATATGGGCCATCCAATTGAGTGAACAGCATGAAAAGATGGCTTTGGGCCTGAAGCATTGCCGGAACTTCCTCAAAAGATGATTGTGTTTCTTCTTTTTTTTCTTCAGTTTCAACGGCCGGAGTTAAAGGAGCATAACCCAGGTCTGCATTTTTTACCGTAAACATAAAAATACTGTGCAGGTTTTGAGCTGCCGGAAGATAAAGATGTTCAATTATGCTGAAAGGAATATCCAGCCTTGCCTCCCTGGATTCCATTCCCTGTTCCAGAACTGTTTTTACTTCCGGAGGAATGATTACAACATTTTTTTGTTGGGAAGACTGCTGTTCCTGCAAGGCTATTGCCGGTGCGGATAAAGCGGTAATGACAATGGCGCATGCGAGCAGGAAAAATAACAGGTTTTTTACTTTCATTTTGCACTCCTTGAGAACGTCTATAGCGTCTCTCTCTTGGGATTTTATTTACTGGAGCTGATTATAAAACTCCACTCTAATCTATTATGATAGCAAAAACACACTTTTTTTTCTATCTATTTCTGTCTCTTTTTTGATAGATATTCACGGCTGTTTGGTGTTCTTTGAAGGTGCGGCTGAATTTGTGACTTCCGTCATTCTTAGAAACAAAATAAAGATAGTCCTCATCCGCCGGATAAAGGGCAGCCTGAAGAGACTCTTTCCCAGGATTACAAATGGGGCCTGGCGGGAGACCGGGATAGACATAGGTGTTATAAGGAGAATCGAGTTTCAGGTCCCGGTAGCGAAGACGGCCGGTATAAGCGTTATCCAGTTTCAGGGCGTAGATTATGGTCGGGTCGCAGTCGAGCTTCATTCCAATCCTCAAACGGTTATGAAATGTCGCAGAGACGAGGTTTCTTTCTTCCGGAAGGGAAGTTTCCTCTTCGATTAAAGATGCCAAAATAACGATCTCCCGAATAGTAAAACCCAGATTTTTTGCCCTCTGCCGCCAATCATGATCAAAGACAGAGCTGAACTGATCAACCATAGCGGTGACCATAAATCGGGCTGTGGTGTTTTTGGGAAAATGATAGGTCTCAGGAAACAGGTACCCTTCCAAATTTAAGGCCTTGCTGTCCAGAGACAAGATGGGCCCGGGATCGCCTGATGCCTCTAAAAAGGCCTCTTTAGCTATGGCATACTCTGACTGCACATGGCCGGCCATCTCTAAGCGGGTTAATCCTTCGGGAATTGTGATGGGATAGAGGATGACCTTTCCTTCGATCAACAGCTTAAGGATCTCATGCGATGAAAGAGGCAGCTCCAAGGAATATTCACCGGCTCGGAGATTTTTGGTTGGAAAGAATAGTCTGTAGCCCAAGAGAAATATATGTTTGTTTTTGATCAGATCCCATTCCTCGAGAGAGCGGGCGATACTCCTGACGGAGCTTCCTTCTTTAACCTCGAAGATAACGGTTCTCTCTGTTCCTTTTTTTGCGTAGTTGAAATCGTAAACGAACCAGAGAGCAGATATGATCAGAAGAATAACCAGAAGAATCAAAAATTTTTTTAGAATTTTAATCATAAGCAATCACTTTCTTAAACTTTCAAGATAACTTGAAAGAATTATTGCAGCTGATATTTTATCTTTTGACATTTTTTTCTGCTGAATACCGGCTTTCTGCTGATAGAGTATGTGCAGGGCTTGTTTGGTAGAGAGGCGTTCATCCCAGAATATTATAGGAAGTTTTAATTCTTTTTCCAGCCAACGGGCAAAAACCTTGGTTTTGTTTGATTGAATACCTTCTTTCCCGTCCATCTGTAGGGGTAGCCCCACCACTATTTTATCTATATCATAGGTGGCGACGAGTGTTTTGAAATAAAGCAGGTCCTCTTTTTTGCTTTTGGATTGATAATAATTCAGTGCCTGCGCTGTTACCAGAAGGGGATCACTGACCGCCAGTCCGATATGTTTCTCACCGTAATCAATACACAATATCCGCATGTTCAACTTTTTTCTTCTTTTTTTTATGACGTTCAAAACCTAGTTCGATCAGTCTGTCCAGAAGCCTTGGAAAAGGAAGGCCGCTTTCATCCCAGAGTTTCGGATACATACTGATCTCGGTGAAACCAGGGATGGTGTTTATCTCATTGATGAATAATTTTTGAGTACCGGACTGAAGGAAAAAATCCACGCGGGCCATACCGCTGCATTCTGCTGCTTTAAATGCTTCCAGGGACAGTCTTTGGATTTTCGACGTGAGATCAGGAGGGATTTTAGCCGGAATAACAAAACCGGTTTTTCCCTCAATATATTTATCCCTGTAATCATAGAATTCACGGAAAGGAATGATCTCGCCAGGTAAAGAGGATTCAGGATGTTCGTTGCCTAAGACACTGCATTCGAATTCTCTTCCAAGGATGGCTTCTTCCACCAGGATTTTCCGGTCATATCGAAAGGCCTCATTGACAGCGGCTTTGGTGGATTCGCGGTTTTTTACTTTTGTGATTCCGACAGAAGAACCCATGTTTGCAGGTTTTACGAAGAATGGAAGATTGTAACTGTCTGCAATTGTGTTTAAAATTTCGGCTTTTTTCTCCTCCCAATCCCACTCTCTGATGGCCAGAAATCTGGCTACCGGAAGTCCATGTGCCTGGAAGAGTATTTTAGCGAAACCTTTATCCATTCCTGCGGCTGATCCCAAAACTCCTGCTCCTACAAAAGGAACATCCGCCATTTCAAGAAAGCCTTGAATTGTCCCGTCTTCTCCAAAGGGTCCGTGGAGTACAGGAAAGTATATATCTCCGGCAGGTAAATGGGGAGGATCTTTCTCGGACCAGGGCGTAAATGAATAAAATTGATTTTGATTTAGATCGTTTAAAGAAAGTGAGGGGCTGGAAACGACCGTCCATTTTCCCTCTTTATTTATGTAGATAGCTGATGTCTCAAATTTCTTTTTATCCAGGTTTTTATAGATTGCAGCCGCAGACCGGCAGGAAACTTCATGTTCGGCGGACCGGCCTCCGAAAAATAGGACAACCTTGATCTTCTTATGCATTCTTCTTTTACGATCCTCATTTTAATGCAATTCCTGATGGTTGTCTACCTTATGGAATTTTACAAACTCCAGATTTTACAGCTTCTGAGTCATGTCCGTATCTGTGAAGCAGGACAGTATTAAATTCATATTTCATGGCAGTGATCTTGTCAAGATGATCGATAAAATCGCTTTCGGAAAGATAGCCTGATTCTCTGAAAATTTTGATTTGTCCATAAAGAACAGCTGTAGTGGAATAGACCTTGTTTAAAAACTTCATGGGATCTTGGAAAACAGTTTTTTTTGTGCTCTCATTGATAAGATCGATCAAAGAAAAGACCGCCTGGATAACTCCGCGGTTCAATTTGCTGCTGTGGGAAAAATCCCGGCTGCAGGCAAGATAAAGTAGATTATGCGCCAGTCGGATAGCTGGCTTATTATACTGGAAGCTTGTTATTACTGTTTCTTTTTTATGGCTCATCTGGATCTAATCTCCTAATAGGGAGACGAGCTGTTTTCCCTCTTTTTCTCATTTTTTTCATATTTTATTCGACTAATTTATTGAAATTTATGAATTTTTTTATGCGCAAACGCACCGGGAATAATGAAAAAATGAGACGTAGCGGATGCAATTAACTAATATGCGGAACACCCTGGATTATTCAAGCGTCGAGGTTGCTGCCACGGCAAGGCAGAAGCCCATGAGATAGTAGCTGTCTACATCGAATGGGCTTCAACGAAGCCGGGGTAGTGAGATCGGCCGCTCCCCACCTCAGTGGGGTAAAAATTGCTGATAAAATAAAAAGGAGTTGATGCAAAACGCGACATAAATCAAGTCAATAAAAGGAGTACAATCTCCTGATGATAACAGGGGATGATATCAATCAGCAATTTTTATGAATAATCCAGATAAAATATAATATTTGACAGGTGCTAATGTCCTGCCTATAATTAACGTAAATTGAAAGACTATCTGGCAAGAGGTGAAACTGTGAAAAAAAATCTTTATATTCATTATGGAATGGTTTTACTGGGATTATTTTTTTGTTTGCTTTTTTTTGGAAAGGCCGATAGCAGCCAAATGCCATTTGTTCTGGACGGTCAAGAGTTAGAGACTCAGCAGGAGAGAGCGTACGAGGATCTGATCGATCTGATAAGCGAAACTGATCTTTACTGCTCTTTTTTCATTCTGGATAGGGACAGACCAGAAATTAAGATCATTGGGTCCGAACGCCAGGAAGAACGAGAAGTGCTAAATAATGGAGACACAATCTATCTAAATGCAGGGGAAGCCTCCGGGATAACACCGGGTGATTTGTTCATCATATATGATATCAGTAAAGATATCCCTGGGTTTGGTCCATTAGCCCAAAAAATGGGAAGGGCTCGGGTTATGTATGTTACTGCTGAGAAAGCTAATGCGCAGATCGAGAATGCATGTGGTGATATCCGGATCGGTAATTATCTGTCTGAATTTGAAGAAAAAGAGGGATTTGTAGGCAAGAATTTAGGTTTGGATATTCCCCCTTACTATACCAATGGTCCGGTGGGCGAGATTATTTATCTGCAAACTGATTTCGCGCAGATAGGCCCCGGATATTGGGCTCTTATTGATCTTGGCCGCAATAGAAATCTAAGTCTAGGGCAGCAGTTAATCATCTTCCGTGAAGTTGAAAAGGATGCACCCTTGAAGATCATTGCCAATGTAGTCGTCATCGATGTTCAGGAAGAGACGTCCACTATTAAAATTCTAAAGGCCAGAGATGCGGTAGTTATCGGGGATAAAGTTCAATTAAGGCCGGAATGACCCTAATCAAGGATCTGGATTATTTTTCAACTAAAATAAAGAGAAAGTTCTGATCGGCTCTAAAAATCTGAGTAAACAGCAGGGATTATAGTTTGAGCTGGTTTAAGCTGGTATTGACAGATTTTCGGGATTTTGGTAGGTTATCACAAGTATTTATCACGGCTGAATGAGAGCGGGCGTAGTTCAGTGGTAGAACGTCTGCTTGCCAAGCAGAAGGTCGTGGGTTCAAGTCCCATCGCCCGCTCCAAAACTCTCTATTCAGTGAAAATATATTAATAGCTGCTGTTACTTTAAATTAATTTTATCTATTTATTCGCAGTGGCTAAGAGCTCATCGAATTTCTTTTTTTCTGTACCAGAAAGCCGGGGGTAGTAGAGCTTTTTAAAAAGCAAGAGGTATTTTCTGCTGTTCTTTTTATCACCGATAGTCAGATAGGCTCGCCCCAGATTGTATAATGCTTGATCATACTCCGGTCTCAGCTCCAGGGCCTTTTTAAAATTTTCGATCGCGCTGGTAGGATTGCTGTTTGCTAAATAAGCTCCACCTAAACCGTTAAAGGCATGCGCATCCTCTGGATTATACTCTACGGCTTTTTTAAAACTTTCAACAGAATTATTGTGGCTTTCAATTTTTTTTGTTCTTAAATAATCCGATAGATAAAGAAGACCCAGGTTGGAATAAATAGAAGCATATTTATTATCGATGGAAAGACCTTGTAGATAGGCCGCCTCAGCCTGTTTGAGATCACCTTTATTGAAATAAGCAATGCCTAAATAGTTCCATATCTCCGGCATGAATTCTTTTTCGCGCAAGTCTGTATTTTTAAAGGCTTCAATGAGTTTGTCGGAGAGGCTGGCATTGGTAAGAAAATTTAAATAAGTCTTGAAGATCTCAAAATTATTCGGGAGAGATTCCAACCCTTGTTCGAGAACAAGGATCGCTTCTTTCAGCATGTTGGATTCTTTATAGATCGTCGCCAGATTGGTAAAGGCGACATCGATATCGGACTGTTCTGTAATGATCTCTTTCAGCATTTGTACAGCCTGACTGGAGTTGCCCTTACGGAATTCCTCCATAGCAGCCATAGCCTTGTTATGATTGGGGAGGCGCAACTTGATATCGTCCTTAGGACCAAAGGTTTTTTTTGGTTCATGTGTACCGGTGCTGATGTATCCCAGGCTTCTTAATTTCTCCAGGGTTTCTTTATCCACTTTTCCCTTTGCATTGATCGCGATTGAAGAGGTTTGACTCTTCATCAGAGACGCCAGCTTCTTTTGGAAATCTTCCATTTTTTTATCTTCGGCCAGATTTTTTAGCTCATCGAAATCTGTTTTGAGATCATATAATTCCGGGATGGGTGATTCTATATATTTTTTTTCTTTAAAAATATATCCTCTCAGAGGTGCCCATCCCCGGCTGTAATAGGGATAGAGCGATTCAAAATAAA
>CAZLBV010000152.1:0-15725 GCA_964557845.1 uncultured Eubacteriales bacterium
GCCCTGGCAGCCGTGTTCGTAAAAAAATTTATTCCCTTTCCGGAAATGATCTACGAAAAAATAGGATGCGGAGCCGGCGGCCATGATTTTAATGACTTCCCCAATATTCTCCGCGTTTTCTATGGAAACAAGACTAAATTCGATCAGGATAAAAAGGTATATGTAGTGGAAGCTAATATCGATGACTGCAATCCCCAAATCTTAGCAGCCTTTTATTCAAAGATCTTAGATCTCGGTGCCTTAGATATATATATGACCCCTGTTTATATGAAAAAAAACCGACTGGCGACTAAATTGACCATTTTAACCGTAATTGATAAAATTGACCTTATCATCGATAACATTTTCAAGGAAACCAGTTCGATCGGGATCCGGTACTTTCCTGTTGAAAGGCGTGTACTCGACAGGAAACATGAAACTATAGAACTCGAAGGAGAAAAGATCAGGATAAAAGTGGCCTATTCCGGAGAGAAAATCCTGAATGTACAGCCTGAATTCGATGACTGCTTAAGGGCTGCTGAAAAAACAGGGGTCCCCTTGAAACAGGTAATGGAGAGAGCGCTTGATAAGTACAGAAAAGAAAATAAGAACCAGTTATCTAAGTCGCTCAATGAAACGGTAGGCAGCAAGGAGTAAAAGGTGGACGCTAAAAAGATTGAAAACGGGATCAAGCTAATAATCGAAGGCATCGGAGAAGATCCGGAACGTCCCGGGATAAAAAGAACCCCGCAGCGTGTTGCCGATATGTTTCAGGAAATATTGGGTGGTATAGAAGAAAATCCTGCGGATTATCTCACTGTTATGCATGGAGAAAAACACGATGAGATGGTCCTGATCAAAAATATCCCCTTATATTCAATGTGCGAACACCACCTGCTCCCCTTTGCCGGAGTCGCCCATGTGGCTTATATACCCAAAGGGGGAAGGATCGTGGGCTTAAGTAAGATCGCCCGTGTAGTCGAGTGCCTTTCCAGACGTCTTCAGGTTCAGGAAAGATTGACAAAACAGGTCGCCGATATCATTGATGAGCATCTGAAACCTTTAGGTGTAATGGTTGTCATTGAAGCAGAACATATGTGTGTATCCATGCGCGGAGCCAAAAAACCAAAATCAATAACCGTAACCTCGGCCGTACGGGGTTCTTTCCGCACCAGCAGCGCTACCCGCTCGGAAGCCATGACTTTGATAAGGGGAGGACTATCTAGTGGAAAAGAACTCTAAGAAAACATTTTACATTTCAACCCCTATCTATTATGTGAACGATGTCCCGCATATCGGTCATGCTTATACGACCATCATCGCCGATACTCTTTCCCGATTCCAAAAATTATGCGGATCCGATGTTTTCTTTTTAACAGGTACGGATGAACACGGCCAGAAGATCGAAAAATCCGCGGCTGAAAAAGGATTAACGCCCATCGAATTAGCGGATAGTGTCGTGATACGGTTCAAAAAACTATGGAAATCACTGAATATTTCCTATGATAATTTCATCAGGACAACATCCTCCCAACATGAGGCCGGTGTTCAAAAGATCTTCCAAAGGCTCCAGGAAAAAGGAGATATTTATAAAGGCACCTATACCGGATATTACTGTGTAAGCTGTGAAAATTTTCTCTCCGATGATGTTCCCCTTGAAAAAGATGGATATAAGATCTGCCCTGATTGTGAAAAAAAGGCAGGAGAAGTATCCGAGGAATGCTATTTTTTCAAACTGTCTTCCTATCAGGATAAACTCCTGGATTTTTACACTAAGAATCCTGAATTCGTGCGCCCCAAATCCCGGATGAATGAAGTCACCAGTTTTGTCCGGCAGGGACTCAAGGATTTAAGTATCACCCGGACGACCGTTAAGTGGGGGGTCCCTGTACCCGGTGATCCAGAGCACACGATTTATGTATGGTTCGATGCCCTGCATAACTACCTCACCGGAATTGGTTATGATTGGGACATGGATCTCTTTAATAAGTTCTGGCCGGCAAACATTCATTTAGTAGGAAAAGATATCTTGAGATTTCACGCTATCTTCTGGCCGGCCTTTCTCTTAGCCGCAGGATTTCCCCTCCCGGGAACCATCTATGGACATGGGTGGTGGATGAAAGACGGAACCAAGATGTCCAAGTCCCGCGGAAATGTCCTTGATCCCGATATCATCCTCGAGACATTCGGCCCTGATCCCCTCAGATATTTTCTTCTGCGTGAGATCCCCATCGGACTGGACGGTAATTTTTCTCATGAAGGCTTCATCCACCGGGTAAACTCCGATCTGGCTAATGATCTGGGAAATCTGGTGCAGCGCACCCTCACCATGATCGTGAATTACTTTGGCGGAAAGCTGATCGATCACGGTGAAGAGACAAAAGATGATAAAAAACTCCATGAAGAATTCACCGCGGCAAAGACCCGTATATTCAAACATTTTGAGGAATATAACATCAACCGAGCGCTGGAAGAGATCTGGGTATATATCAACAATGTAAATAAATACCTGGCTGATAATGAACCATGGCTTATGGCAAAAGATGAAGACAAAAGACGGTCTTTAGCCCGCGTGCTGTTTCAAGCCGCCTGCGCCCTTCGCGGCATCACCTACATGTTGTATCCGGTCATGCCAGATTCCTCTGAGAAGATCTGGTCTTATCTTGGAGAAAAATCCCGCTTGACCGACATAGATTATAATGACTTTAAATTCGAAAAATACGATCCTGTTAATACGATCCAAAAACCCGATCCTCTTTTTCCTCGTGTCGATCTAAAAGAATTTCTCAAAGAAGAACCCGGGAAAAAGAAAACCGATCAGAAGGAGAAAAAAATGGATGAAGTGACTTATGAAGAATTTAGAAAAATGGATTTCCGGGTAGGAAAGATCCTCGAAGCAGAAAAAGTCGAAGGCACCAAGAAACTTATAAAAATAAAGCTTGACATCGGGGAAGAAACCCGCCAGATGATATCAGGGGTCGCTGAGACTTATTCTCCGGAAGATCTTATAGACAAAAAGGTTGTGGTTATCATTAATCTAAAACCTGCTCTCATAAGAGGAATACCATCGGAAGCGATGCTGTTAGCGGCGATGGTGGACGATAAGGCTGTCATTCCGTTTTTTGAGGGAGAAGTTCCTCCAGGAGCAAAGGTCATATAGAATCAGGGATTATTTTTGAAGATAGTAAATGATCTTTTCTGCCGGTATTGCTCCCTCCCGAATAATTTTCGGTTCGGGCAAAGTAAGATCCACAATAGTTGAGGGAAGAGTGCTGTAAACTCTTCCCCCATCAATGACCAGCTCGACTTTTCTCTGGAACCTATCAAAGGCTTGTTTAGCGTCAAAAATATTTTCTTTCCCGGACACATTGGAACTGGTTGATATGAGAGGGAATTCACAGTATGCGATCAACCTGCGGAGCCAGTCAAGGCCAGGCTGCCTGACGGCAATAGTGCCTTCCGGCCCGAGTAGATCAGAGGGAAGGTGGGATGCCGCTTTCAAAATCAGGGTTAAGGCGCCCGGCCAGAAGTTCTTTGATAGATCTTCGAATGAATCAGGCGTTTCCCGTACAATTTCATTCAACATTTCTAAATCAGAGACGACTACTGAGAGAGCTTTGGATCTGCTTCTTTTTTTGATCGTAAAGATCCTTTTGATTACTTTCAGAGAAAAACAATTGCCTCCTAAACCGTATATTGTATCTGTAGGATATACAATAACCCCATCTTGATCTAAGATATCCCTGATCTTTCTGGCCTTATGTAGATCAAATTCCTCAAGGTCGATCGTCATGAACTCGGTCAAAATCTCCATAATTCAATAGTATCCTCTCTAAAATAATGAGTAAAGCAAATTTATACTATTGCTTGACTGAAAGCACCTTCTATTCTATAAACAATAACAATAAAGATTGAAAATATAATTAATAAGTGGACAATTGACCTTTTTTAGCCACAAATAAGTTCCCCAGACTACGGGGGAATTACATATGGCATATATTTTGCAGATGATCTAAGTGATAAGGAGAAATGAAATGAAAAAACGATTAATTATTTTACTTGCAGTAGTTTGTCTCATCCCCGGATTTGTCTTCCCTGATATCGTAACCTTTAAACTTGGTTATTTTATTCCAAGAGCACAGAGTGATCTATGGGAAATTGAATTTGAAAACATGGATTTTACCAAGTCGGATTTTCAGGGGACCAATTTCAGCCTTGCTTACGAATATTTCCTGTCCAATCAATTGAGTCTCATGATAAGCATCGACGGTTATACCAAACAGAAAGCCGGTATATATGAAGGTTATGTGGGTGAAAACATCGATGGATACGATTATGCCTTTGATTACGGCGAGGGTTTCCCTATTGGTCATGTTTTTTCTGTATCCATAACTCCCATCCAATTATCCGCGAAACTTACTCCATTAGGCAGAAGAGCCAAACTCATCCCCTTCATAGGAGGAGGAGTCGGTCTTTATCTGTGGCATGTGAAACTTCAAGGAGATATCATTGATTTCTCTAATTACGATTGGTTTTACGATCCCAATATCGATGAAGACGTCATCGGATATTGGGTAGAATCAGCAGATCTTCGGGATGAAAACAGGATCAAAGTCGGGTTCCATGTCTTGGGAGGATTCATGATGCCCATCGGCAACCGTATCAGCCTCGAAGCCGAATTTAAATATAATTTAAACATTAAGCATGCCCTGGAATCCTTCGTGGGTTTCCAAGACTTTGATCTCAGCGCGTATCAGATCGCGGTGGGGTTAAATTACTGGTTTTAATAAAATAGTAATAACAAGCAGCCGTTTTTAAAGCGGCTGCTTTTTTTTATTAGAATTTATCGTAAGATATGATCTCATCCATCGGCTTTCGACCTTGATCCGGGGGAGATTCATCAGGATATCCCAGGGGAGTTAAAGCCAGAACCCGGACATCATCAGGAATACCCAGTAGAGGCTTGACCTCCTTTTCTTCAAATGCCCCGATCCAGCAGGTCCCAAGTCCATCTTCTGCAGCTTGAAGCATAAGGTGAGCAATGGCAATTGTGACATCGATCGGCCAGGATCTCATGTAATTACCTTGACGGCCATAGCTTTGCTCGGGAAAACCGCAGGCCGCAATAATAACTGGGGCTTCGGCAATAAACATCTGCCCGCGCGCAGCTTGGGCCAACTTAACTTTAAGCTCCTTATCCTTGACCAGAACAAGTTTCCACGGCTGGTAATTTTTTCCGGAGGGAGCGAGGCGTGCTGCTTCTAAAACACGGTGCAAAACCTCTTCCGGAATTTCATCTTCTTTATACTTGCGGGTACTTCTCCGCTTCTTTATGACATCAAGAACACTCATGTCTCCTCCTTATTTTAGATTGGTTCATCAAAACTTGAGATCCTTTTTAATGGGCTTGTAAATTCCTCCCCGATAATTCCCTTTCCATACCGGCTGATAAGCTCAATATAAGGCTTAGACTCTTTGATCTTTCCCCGTTTTAAATAGCCGTTGACCAGAACACGGCATTTCTTAACCAATTCCTTCTCCACCAGCTTTCTTTGCGGCGGCGTAAGCTCCAACTCCTCCAGCGCTTTTTGTAAGGCGGTTACTCTGAATCTATCCATTCCCCAATATTTTCTGGACAGCTGATCCGGATGCCCGCCTCTTTTAATGATAAGTGCCTGAGGAAGAAAAAAGATAGGGTATTTATGAGCGATCCTGATGCTCAGATCGTAATCTTCACAAGCAGGTAGATCTTCATCAAAAACACCTATCTCATCAAAAAGACTCTTTCTAAACAGCGCCGAGGATAAGCTTAAAAGACAAAGGGGCAGAACCTTATCAAAGATCTCCCCTGAAAACTTTTTGTGCTTCTTTTTTTGGTTGACAAAGACTCCCCTCCTGATCCAGGTCTCTTGCGTACAGCATATCTGTGCATCTGGGTGTGCTTTCATAAATTCTATCTGCATGCGCAGCTTTTCCTTTTTCCAGAGATCGTCGGAATCAAGAAAAGCGATGTATTCACCCTGAGACAGTTCTATCCCCTGATTGCGTGCACGGCTTACGCCCCTGTTCTCCTGATAATAATAATTAACCTTCTTTCCAAAGGATTCCACCACCCTGCGGGTTTCATCTTGTGATCCGTCATCGATCACCCAAAATTCCCAGGAAGAATTCCCCTTAAGGAAAAAATCCTGTTCCAATACCGATTCTATGGCTTCTTTGAGAAAGCCAGCCCGGTTATAAGCTGGGATGACTACGCTGATTAAAACCGGATGTCCCATTATTTCTCGACAGAAATATTTTTTTGAAGGCTAAAGGGAAGAGATAAAAATCCCCATTCCGTATCCATTTCAATCTCCCCGGAAAAACTGCAGGGAAGCGATTCGCCCTGGAGGAGTCCATGAACATCCTTTCCTACCTCAAAAAAATTCAGAAGCAGGGGAATCGAATAGACCTTATCTGAACGGCTTTCGATCACGGCTTTTTCATAGAGGGTGCCTTCTCCGACAGGATGCCCCCCAAAAGCCATTTCATATTTTACTCTTTCCACCTTTAGTTCAAACCCATTGGGATTGCGGATAGTCACAGCCACTTCGGCTTCAGCACCGCCCACGGTCAGAGTCTTTAGACCGACCTTTTCCGGGCTTATTTCCGGCTCCTTAAATATCGGAAATTCCCCTGAAAAAGCCACCGGGATCCGCCCCTTTTCCTTTCGCCCTTCAGAGAATACCAGCTCTCCCATCAAAAAACAGGAGACACTTTTTAAATCTTCGATCCCGGGAACGTTTTCAAACAGAAGCGCATAGGTGATCTTGACCGGTACCGCGATCATGGTCGAATTTTCTGCCGGTAGTGTAAGCCCCCCATCCAGGCTGTTCTGCAAGCGCAAGTATTCCACCTGATTCACCACAAACCGGTAATTATAGGAAGACAGATTATAGGTTTTATCGGACGAATTAAAAATATTGACGTAAAAAACATAATTCAGTCCCGCAGGACTAAGTTCCTGAACCTGCTTTTCCTCAACGGTTATCTTGATCTCATCGTTGATATTTTTGGCCGACACTGCCACCGTTGTTAACAGCAAAAAACAAATCAGAATATTTATTTTTTTCATCTTTTTCTTATCCTCATTTAGTAATTACCATGTGCTATAATCCATATGTATGATTCATTTTAACAGAATTTACTCTTATTTGCACCGGAAACCGAGTTTGGTTTTTCTGGGTGTTCTCCCATTTTTTTATGCCGGCGCTAAAAATAATGCCCCAGGAATACGAAAAGCCGGCCTGGATGTACTGCCGGTATTAAGGGGCAGTAGTTTCCCTATTCCGCCATTCTTTTAAAAATTTTCTAATCCCTGATAAACCCGATCTCCTATAAAGATTTATTATATGACTTCCCACAACAGCTATATCAGCCGATCCCTCAAGCTGCTTGATCTGGGAAAGAGAAGAAAGGCCAAAACCCGCAGCAAGGGGAAGACGGGATTTTTCTTTGACTTTCTTCAGAAAGTTTATCCCCTCTCCCTCTATTCTCTTAACTGCACCGGTAATCCCGACTCTTAACGTAATATAGATAAAACCTTTTGATATTGCTAAAAACTTTTCAAGCCTCTCTTCGTCTGTATCGGGAGAAATAACATTGATGGGATAAACTCCGTCTCTGAAAGCGTAATCGAAGAACCCTTCGACCTTTTCATCAAAGGTCAGATCAGGAACGATGAGCCCGGAAAGGCCGCAGCTTTTTGACTTCTTCACGAATTCTTCGAAACCCATCCGGAAAGGTATATTGGCATAAGTCATAAATAGGAGGGGAATATTTATTTTTTTATTCAGACTCTCAGCCAACTTGAAACATTGAGACGGAGTTATCCCGTTTTCGAGAGCGATCCGGTTTGCTTCCATAATGGTCGAGCCGTCTGCCAGAGGATCAGAAAAAGGAATCTGGATCTCAATAAGGTCGGCTCCTTCCCCTGCCATTGTCAGGGCGATCTCAAAAGATCTCTTAAAGTCCGGATATCCGGCCACTATGTGCGTCATCAGCTTCAATCCTTCTTTTTCCAAGAAAACACGGTCGATCGGATTAATCATTTTTTGCCTCTTTTCGTAAAAACCGGACCCAGTTTTCGCCATCGATCTTCTTGGCCGTTATAAAAATATCCTTATCGCCCCTCCCTGATACATTGACAACCATGATCTTATCCGGATCATATTGTCCGGCCTTTTTTATGGCCCAGTAAAGGGCATGGGCTGATTCCAGAGCAGGAATAATTCCTTCCAAAGAGGCCAGTTTTTTGTATCCTGCTATGGCTTCTTCATCGCTTGCTTTTTCGAAACTGATCACACCCTTATTACGAAGAAAGGTCAGCTCAGGCCCTATTCCCGGATAGTCCAGGCCGGCGCTTACAGAATGGGTGGGCCCAAGCTGCCCGTATCTATCCTGGATAAAATAGGATTTATAGCCCTGGGCAATTCCAGCCCGGCTGTATCGACTGAACCGCAGGGAGTTTTCGCCGAAACCGCTTCCTCTTCCTCCGGCTTCAACTGCGATAAACTTGATGTTTTTTTCTTTAAGAAAGGGATAAAAAAACCCCATGGCATTTGACCCCCCGCCGCAGCAGGCGATCATCACATCCGGGAGCCTGCCTTCCAGTTCAAGGATTTGTTTTTTAACTTCTTTTCCGATAATTGACTGAAAATCACGGACTATCACCGGGTAAGGATAAGGGCCCACGACCGAACCCAGAAGATAATGGGTGTCTTTGAGGTTTTCGATCCAATGCTTCAAGGCCATATTAACGGCATCCTTAAGAGTTTTTGTTCCCTCCTTAACAGGAATTACCTCTGCTCCCAAGAGCCTCATAGAGAAGACGTTGGGGTACTGCCTTTTCATGTCAACCTCTCCCATATAAACAATACATTTAAGGCCGAACTTGGCACAGACAGAGGCCGTAGCCAAACCATGCTGACCAGCTCCGGTTTCAGCCACTATCTTCTTTTTGCCCATTTTTTTAGCCAGCAAAGCTTGACCAATGACATTATTGATCTTATGAGCGCCGGTGTGAGCCAGTCCTTCCAGCTTCAAATAAATTTTCCCTCCTCTGCAGGCTGAAGTCAGATTCTCAGCAAAATAAAGCGGAGTAGGCCTCCCGCAGTAGTTCCGGAGAAGAAAAGCAAGCTCATCTTTAAAGGCTTTTTCTCTCTTAAAGAAAAAATAGGCCTCCTCAAGCTCATTGAGGGCCGGAATGAGCATCTCAGGAACGAAACGCCCTCCAAAATCTCCAAAATATCGATTGAATTGCTTAACGCTGTTCATTTTCTCCTCTGATTCGCTGGATAATGGAAAAAAACTTGAGCATCTTTTCCCTGCTTTTTTTACCCGGGTATTCCTCAAGCCAGCTCGAGACATCGATCCCGTAAGGTTGCAGGGAAGAGACTGCTTCAATATTCTCAGAGCTGATGCCGCCCGCGATCACAACCTGAAACCCGTTATCAACGGCTTCCTGAGCGATTTTCCAGTCAAAGGGTAAGGAGGTTCCACCCGGTTTATCCCTGACGAAGGTATCCAGCAGATATGTCCCGCAGTCATAAAGGTTCATTTGCTCAAGTGATTTTCTGTCTCTAACTCTGATAACCTTCCAAAAAGGCAGACCGAGCTCCCGGCAGAAATCCGGTGATTCATCCCCGTGAAGCTGGACAATATCCAATCCTGTCTCGTTGTATATTTTTTTAATGTTTTCAATGGATTCATTAACAAAAACACCGACTTTTTTTACAGGCAAAGAAAAATGCTTTGAGATATTTTGGACAAATCGCGGTGAAACATAACGGGGTGATGATCTATAAAAAACAAAACCGGCAAAATCTGTTCCCAGCGAAGCAGCCGCTAAGTAATCCTCAACATTGGTTATTCCGCAGATTTTAACTTTAAGCATTCATCAGCTCCCTTAAGGTTTCCCCGGGAGATGGAGAGGAACAGAGAATCTCGCCTACCAGGACTCCTGAAAATCCGGCATCTTTGAGTTCCCGGATATGAGAAGGAGAATGAAGGCCGGATTCACTGATAACTCTGATGGATTCCGGAATAAGCTTTTTCAACCTGAGCGATGTTTTCCTATCAACCTCAAAAGTTTCCAAATTCCTGTTATTGATCCCGATAATGTCAGGATTGAGCTTCAATACCCGGAAAAGCTCCTCTTCACTGTTAACCTCAAGAAGCACCTGAAGATTCAAATTCAAGGCTTCTGCATATAAGTTTTTCAGTTTTTCTTCATCCAGACAGGCAGCAATCAGAAGTATAAAATCGGCGCCTAGGTTGTATGATTCATATATCTGGTAAGGGTGAATGAGAAAATCTTTTCTGAGCACGGGAATCTCCACATTTGTTTTAACGGCTGTCAAGTCCTCTTTTGAGCCAAGAAAATAATTTTTTTCCGTTAACACAGAAACAGCGCCTGCTCCTGCTTGCTCGTATTCTTCAGCCAGCCCGATAACATCAAGCCTTTTATTAATAATACCTTTCGAAGGAGACGCCTTTTTCACTTCAGCAATGAAGAAAAAGCCTTGCTCCATAAGCGTACGGACATCAAAAGGCGGCTTTCTTTCAAGGAGTCTGAAAGAATCGGGATGGAATGAATCAAATTTCTCTTTCTCATCAGTTGAAATCTGTTCAATGATCTGCTTTAGAATGGTGTTCATCCGTTCGTAATCCTGATAAGTTCTTCCAGCTTATTCAAGGCAGCACTGGAATCGATGGAAGCCTTAGCTTTCCTAACTGCCTCCTCTAAGGTCTGGGCTTCACCGGCCAGATAGATGGCGGCAGCCGCATTAAGGACAACTATATCCCTGCGCGGGCCTGTTTCTCCTCCCAGTATGGAGAGGACGATCTCACAGTTGGTTTTAAGGTCTCCTCCTCTTAGGTCTTCTTTTCGGCAGAAGCTGAATCCATAATTACGCGGGTCGAACATCAGCCGTCTCATCCAGCCTTGTTTGATCTCGATAACATTTGTCGGCCCGGTCAAGGTTATTTCATCGAGTCCGTCGCTCCCATGGACCACCATGGCTCTGGCCGTACCCAGGGTTATCAGAGCTCCGGCGATTTTTTCCATAATAGACTCATCAAAAACGCCAATGATCTGGCAGTCAGCCCCGGCCGGATTGGTCAGGGGGCCCAGCATGTTGAAGATAGTTCTGGTCCCCATTTCCACTCTAACCGGCACGGCATGCTTCATCGAAAGATGGAGCTTGGGAGCAAAAAGAAAGGCGATCCCCACCTTCTTAAGAGCTTCTTCAATAGTCTTGGGACCAGGATTAAGGTTGACCCCCAGAGCTTCCATGAGGTCGGCGCTGCCGCATCTTGAAGTAATGGAGCGGTTTCCGTGTTTGGCCACACAGATCCCTGCCCCGGCAGTAACAAAAGCAGCACAAGTGGAGATATTGAAAGTTCCGCTCCCATCGCCGCCGGTGCCGCAGGTATCAACCAGCATTCTTCCTTCAGGTTTTTTTATCGGCACGGCCTTTTTTCTCATTATTCTGACAAATCCGGTGATCTCTGAAGCTGATTCCCCCTTTATGGCCAGGGAGGTCAGGAAAGATGCGATCTGAGCAGCCGTAGCTGAGCCAGAGGTGATCTCATTCATGACTTTTTCAGCCTCGTCTTCACTCAAGTCCTGGCTGGCGGATATTTTCTTAACAGCCGACTGAATAATAGTGGGTGAAGGCTGCGGGCTCAGAAAATTCATCAGAAGTTCAGAACCATAAGCTGTCCCGATTGATTCCGGATGAAATTGCAGACCCTCCACAGTGTAAAGCTTGTGCCTGACAGCCATAATTTCATTGTCCTCTGTCCAGGCAGAAATCTCGAGTTCCTCAGGAAAGACGGTCCGGTCAATAAGAAGCGAATGGTAGCGAATGGCTGATAAGGGACTCTTAATCCGGGAAAAGATCTCTTTTCCGTCATGGTAAATATCAGACGGCTTTCCATGAAAGAGGTTTGCCGCCTTCACAATTTTAGCTCCGAAAGCGACTCCAATAGCCTGGTGTCCCAAACATATGCCGAGAATCGGTATTTTTCCGGAAAATCTTTTGATGAGTTCAACGCAGATTCCCGCGTTTTCAGGCCTGCCTGGTCCAGGTGAAAGGATAATATGCGAGGGAGATATTTCCTCTATCCAGGCAACGTCTACGGCATCGTTTCTTTTGACCATAACCTCTTGCCCGGCCTTTCTTAATAACTGATAAATATTAAAGGTGAAAGAATCATAGTTATCGATGAGTAGAATCATGGAGTCCTCCTCCGGCAAGTATTCTCAACCGCTTTAAAGAGAGCTCCGGCCTTGTTGCAGGATTCCTGGTATTCTTTTTCCGGAATAGAATCTGCCACAATACCAGCCCCTGCCTGGACTGCAGCTATGCCATCTTTGATGAGCATGGTTCTAATGGTGATACAGGAATCTAGATTGCCGTTAAATCCAAGGTAAAAAACCATTCCTCCATAGACTCCTCGCCGCTCCGGTTCCAGTTCATGAATGATCTGCATGGCCCTTATTTTAGGAGCACCGGTCAGAGTGCCGGCAGGGAAAACAGCCGGAATTAGATCAAAAACATCCTTTGAATCATCCATTTCCGCTTTAACGGTGGAAACTATGTGCATGACATGGGAGTATCTTTCAATGCTCATGAAATCCGTAACCTCAACGCTCCCGGGTTTGGAGACTCTTCCCAGGTCATTTCTGGCTAGATCAACGAGCATCATGTGCTCTGCCCTCTCTTTCTCATCAGCCAGAAGCTCTCTCGCTATTCGGGAATCTTCTGAAACTGTAGTACCTCTGGGACGGGTTCCGGCAATAGGTTTGATCAAAAGCTCTTTTCCCTGAAGTTTTACCATGACTTCAGGCGAGGAACCGATCAGGAAAAAATCATCAAAGTCCATATAAAAGAGGTAAGGCGAAGGATTAATAATTCGCAGGGTTTTATAGATCTCGAACTCATCGCATTTCTGCTGGACCTGAAATTTCTGCGAGAGGACAACCTGAATAACCTCGCCTTCCTCAATATATGTTTTGCTCTTTCGCACACCCTCTAGAAAATGATCCTTTGTCATATTACTCTGGAATCCAGACCACCAGCTTGAAGGCTTTTTCTTAGGAAGTTCAAGTTTCCGGAAGAGCATTTCTTTCATCGATTCAATCTTGTTAAGGGCTTTTTGATACTCTTTTTCCGGTTTTTTCCTGGGGAAGGTGGTAACAATTGTGAATATGATCCTTTTAACTGAATCGTAAACAAGAATAATTTCGGGGATAACCATGAGCATGTCAGGAATTCCATTCTTATTCTCTTTGACCGGAATATTCTCAAAATACTGGATGGCCTCATAACCGATATATCCGATCGCCCCGCCGAAAAAAGGAGGGAGCCCCTCATAGGCTGGCACTTTAATTTTTGAGAAATATTCTCTTACTGCTGGCAACGGGTTTTTCATCTCCTTTTCTTCTCTCAAGGAAGCTTCTCCGTTATTCTCAATAATGGAAACAGTGTTTCCGACTGCTTTGATGGTGCATTTTTTACTCAGAGTAATAATAGAAAACCGCCCCACATTTTCCCCTTTTTCTACTGACTCAAGCAGGAATTTTGCGCCGGTTTTTAAATAGATGGAAAGCGGGGTTTCAAAATCAGCCCTGATCTCAGAATAGACAGGGATGACGGTGAATTTTTTCGCATCTTCAAGATATTTTTTTAGATCAGGATAACACATTTAATCCTCCTCCAATTTTCTTTCCCAAGTTTTCTGGATCAGCATCAGATCAGCCAAAACACAGGCAGTTACTGCCTCGACTATAACCGGTGTACGCAGGGCAAAACAGGCATCATGCCTTCCTTTAATGACCAGATCGTCAATCTCTCCACTTAAAAGATTGATCGTCTTTTGAGGTTTTGGAATACTGGATGGAGGCCGGACTGCTGCCCGGAAAACAAGGGCATTTCCGTTGGTAATACCTCCATTTATTCCTCCTGAATGGTTGGTCGAAGTCTTACCCTTAACGTTTATAATGGGGTCATTGTAAACGCTTCCTGGCATGCGGGCTGAAGAAAACCCGGAACCGAACTCTATTCCTTTGATTCCGGGAATGGAAAAAACAAGATGGGAAACAAGCGATTCAACCGAATCAAAAAAAGGCTCACCCAGACAGGGCGGTACTTTTTCGGCTGTACATTCAATAATCCCGCCGATGGAATCCCTGCTCTGGACGGCTTCCTTTACGGCCTTTTCAATTTCGGCCGTGCCTCCGGCCTCAATAATTTTGGCTCTGACGCAAATCGGACTGATGGTCTTTTTGGCGATGACTCCCGCTGCCACCAGCGCTACCGTCATTCGGCCTGAAAATTGTCCGCTTCCTCTGTAATCATTAAACCCGGAAAATTTTTTAGCGGACGTTAAGTCCGCATGTCCAGGCCGGGGAAGGTGCCGGATGTTCTCATAGTCTTCGCTTTTTTCTTCTGTATTTCTAAAAGCGATATAAATAGGAGCTCCGGTGGATTTCCCCGCCAAAACTCCGCTTCGAATAAGAGGAACATCCTTTTCCTGCCTTTCGGTTGTCCCTAAAGCATGAGATCTTCTCCTATCCAGGTCTTCTTTAAAATCAGCAGCAGATAAAGATAAGCCCGGAGAACAGCCGTCGATCAAACATCCCACTCCCCAGCCGTGAGATTCACCGAAGATAGATATTCTGAAGATTCTTCCAAAACTATTCATCGACCTTCCCTCCGATTGCAGCAAAATTTTCAAAAAAATCAGGATAAGACTTGGCCACAGATTTACTTCCTTCAATGACAATATCGCCTGCCGCATTGATGGAAGCTAAAGCCAGAGCCATAGCTATTCTGTGATCGTTATGGGCTTTGACCTTCCCCCCTTTAAGATCAGTAGATTCTATTTCAAGCCTATCTTTTTTAAGACGGATATCTGCTCCCAGCCGGGTGAATTCCTCTAGCAGCGACTTGGCCCGATCGCTTTCTTTATACCTTAACCTTTCCACTCCCAGGATCCTGCTTATTCCGCGGCACTGACAGGCAAGAGCAACCAGAGGAGGAAAAAGATCCGGACAATCAGTGCAGTCAAACGTAAAAGCTTCAAGGCTCCTCTTGCGGACTTTTATCCATGAGTTATCAGCTATGATCTCCGCTCCGCTTTTCTCCAAGGCTTGAAGAATTTTCCGGTCAGCCTGAAGGGATTTAAGGTCGAGGCCCGTAATCGCAACTTCACCCCCTAAAGCTCCGGCCACAAGCAGAAAAGAAGCTGCGCTCCAGTCTCCTTCCACCCTGTAAGTGAACGGATTACATACTTGATTTCCCTTTATGAAAATCTCCCTGTCGTCAGTATTCAAAAACTTAAGGCCTTGATTTTCAAGAAACTGCACAGTCATATGAAGATAGGGCCTGCTCTTGAGGTTGATTATCTTCAACGTAGAATCTCTTTCCATAAAAGGAAGAGCAATTAAAAGTCCGGTCAAAAACTGGGAACTGACCGAGCCGTCGACTACAGCAGCCCCTCCTTGAAGCGGGCCTTTTATTTGAATGGGAGGAAATCCGTTCCGGCTAAAAAAAGAAACGCCAAGATCCAGGAAAGGCTTTTCCATCATGGCCACCGGCCGCTGCATCAGACTGCCGGAACCTGTAAGGATGAATTCCCCGGCCCAGATAGAAGCGATGGGAGCAAACATCCGTAAAGCCAGCCCCGACTCGCCGCAA
>CAZLBV010000153.1:0-8267 GCA_964557845.1 uncultured Eubacteriales bacterium
ATTGAATAAGAATGATTTATTCAAATGAACTATTTATCTTCACTTATCTTCTCTGCACGTTGTATTATAGCTTTGGCCATAGCCGGAAATATAAGTGAATGAAAGGGTTTAGTAGAATACCAGTAAATCCGCCCCCATAATCCTTTAGGAAGGAAATATGCCGTCTGGATCAATTGATCATTTTTAAGAGAGAATTCGAGCCATGCCTTACCTGGAACTTTCATCTGATTGGAAAGAAGCAGTCTTTTATTCTCTTTCAGATCAGCGACTTTCCAAAAGTCGAGACTGTCACCGATGCGGAGCGAAAGAGGATCCCTTCGGCCGCGATGAAGCCCGGGGCCTCCAATGAGTTTGTCAATGGCACCTCGGATTCTCCACATCCAGTTATATTTCAACCAGCCTTTTTTCCCTCCCAGGGTAAGTATTGATCGAAAAACTTTATCCCTTGGAACATTAACTATATTTTGGGAAACTTTATCTATATAAACTGCGCTCTCAATATTAACTTGATTTATAACATCACACTTCTCCTGAGCGCTGCTGTCACACCATCGGCTTATGACCTGTTTTTTTTCGATATCTTCCAAGGCGTCACTAAAAGATCGTTCATAGGGGATAGGAATCACGTGAGGGAAGTATATTTTAGCGTTGTCATTCTGGAGGATCGTCTCAGATTTTAAGCCTTCTACTAAAGACTTGGCAAGTTTAAATCCAACCGGGGTGATCAATACAAGCCAGTAAGACGAAAGTTTTGGGGAGAAAAAAGGAATGGTTATGATAAGCCTATTTAAACCCATGATCTTGGCAGCCCTCAACAGCATGTCCTTGAAGCTCATCTCTTCGGAACCGATATCAACGACTAGATTTTTATCGAAAGCAAGATCTTTGGCTAAGTATAAATATTGCATCACGTTTTGGATGCTTATGGGTTGGGTTTTGGTGCGAACCCATTTAGGGGTGGTCATTAATGGTATCTTTTGTACCAGATTTCGAATAATCTCAAAACTAGCGCTCCCTGAACCAATTATGATCCCTGCTCTAAACCATATGGTTTGTATCTGATCCGGTTTACTGCTGAGGATCTCACCGGTTTCCAATCTGCTACTGAGATGTTTACTGGCGGTATCCTTTTCTCCCAGTCCGCCCAGGTAAATAATCCTTCTAACCGTATTCTGGATACAGGCCTCCAAGAAATTTTCTGCACTTATCCGGTCAAGATCCTCAAAATCCCCCTTAGCCCCCATGGAATGGATCAAATAGTAGGCAGTGTCTACACCTTTTAAGGCTTGGTCAAGGGATTTTTTATCAAAAGTATCGCCTTCAATGATAGAGACACGATCTGAAATGTATTCCTCAACTTTTTTCTTATTCCGGACAAATAACCTGAGATTCGTTGATTTGTCTTCTAAAAGAGATTTGATGAGACGTCTTCCTATATATCCGGTTGCACCAGTTAAAAGTATGTTCATGTCTTTTTACAAAATTATGCTGAAAAATTCAGGGTAAATATATAAATACTTATATCATAATCCAGGCTAATAATAAATCTTAAGTAGAACTGGTATTGAGTTCTCTATATAATGCTGAATAAAATGAAAAACAAAAGGATACGGACATTATCAGAAGGGGAAAAAATCAAGGGACCTGTAATCTACTGGATGAGCCGGGATCAGAGAGCCTCGGATAATTGGGCATTGATCTATGCCCAGGAGCTGGCCTTGAAACAGGGATCGCCTTTAGCCGTAATTTTTTGTCTCGTTCCGGATTTTTTGGGTGCTTCTATCCGTCATTATGGATTTATGCTCAAAGGATTAATGGAAACAGAAGGCTGTCTAAAAAAGAAGAATATTTCTTTTAGGCTGCTGAAGGGGCAGCCAAAAGATGAGATTCCAGGTTTTATGATCCGAAATAAAATAAGTGTTCTGGTAACCGATTTTGATCCTCTCAGGATCAAGAGAGCATGGAAACAGGATGTGAACGATGCTGTTGATATTCCCGTCTATGAAGTCGATGCCCATAATATCATTCCTTGCTGGTCGGCTTCTCCCAAGCAGGAATGGGCTGCTTATACTTTCAGACCGAAAGTCAACCGGGTAGTGGATGAGTTCCTGGATGAATTCCCTGAGATAAAAAGACATCCTTTTTCTTGGAAAGAAGAAAGCAAAAATATTCAATGGGAGAAAGTAATCAAAGAATTGAATGTAGATAGAACTATCGGGGACGTTGATTGGATCAAACCGGGTGAGAGATCTGCCAAAAATATGTTGGATGAATTTTTATCTAACAAAATAAGGGGTTATGATATTGATAGAAATGATCCCAATAAAAATGGTCAATCGGATCTATCTCCATATCTCCATTTCGGCCAGATTTCTGCACAGCGTACGGCTCTTGAAGTTAGAAATGCCAAAGTTGATGAAAAAGAAAAGGACGCTTTTCTCGAAGAACTGATAGTCAGGCGTGAGTTGGCAGATAATTTTTGTTTTTACAACCACAACTATGATGATTTTGATGGTTTTCCTGACTGGGCAAAAAAAACACTGAATGATCACCGGAAAGATAAAAGAGAATATTTATATTCGGCAGACGTCTTAGAACAGGCAGAAACACATGATAAACTCTGGAATGCGGCTCAAATTGAAATGAAAAGGACAGGTAAAATGCATGGTTACATGAGGATGTATTGGGCCAAGAAAATTCTAGAATGGACCAAAACTCCTGAAGAAGCTTTAAGGACAGCTATCTATCTTAACGATAAATATGAACTGGACGGCAGGGATCCCAACGGTTATGCCGGCATTGCTTGGAGTATTGGAGGTATTCATGATCGCCCCTGGTTTGAGCGACCTATTTTTGGAAAGATCCGATATATGAGCATGGGGGGAGCTAAAAAAAAATTTGATGTACAGCGTTATATTACAAAATACCTTGTTTCGGAAAAACAAAAAAATTAGATAAACTTTCCTGCTGAGTGTTTTTATTTAAGCTGGATCTCTGCATAGACAGGATAATGATCGGAGGCATACCGGTTGTCCCATTTTTCGGCAATAATACCGTGATATAAAACCTTATTTACAGATCTGACAAAAATAAAATCGATGATCATGCCTGGACGTTTGACTTCATCAAAACCAGTAAAGGTCTGAGTGCCTCCATAATGACCATAGAGTGAAATATCCATTGAATTCTGCAATCCGGATTTTTTATTTAAACCTGTGATCAGGATTTTATAGGGCTCATCCTGACTGGTGCAGTTGAAATCTCCTGATAAGATCAAGGGGATCTTTTTATCTATTTGATCTATCCTTTTTATAAGTAAAACAGCACTGTTTTTTCGTGCTTCCAAGCCCATGTGATCAAAATGAGTATTAAAGAAATAAAAAATAGTTCCGCTTTTTTTATCCTTGAACTCGACCCAGGTAACGACCCTGGGACAGGCTGCATCCCAACCTCTGCCCGGTTTATCAGGATGTTCCGATAACCAAAAATTACCGGTTTTTATTGCATGGAAGCTGAATTTTTTATAGAAGATGGGAGCGAACTCGCCCTTTTTTTGACCGTCATCCCGACCTACGCCCCTCCAATCATACTCAGGCAGAAGTGCCTGTAGATCCAGGATCTGGGTATGCAAAGCTTCCTGGATCCCAACAACGTCGGCCTTATGAAAACGGATAGTCTGGGCGACCATTTGTTTCCGATTCGGCCAAGCATTTTTTCCATCACCTGTATTGTCGAAACGGATATTAAAACTCATAACTTGTATAATGTTGTTAGGGACAGATTTTATATCTGTCGAGCTAAGTAAAAACAGCGTACAGAGCAGAAATAAAAGTAAAACCTTTGAATTTGATCGTGACCTCATATTATTTTTCCTCGATAAATGCCATTATAACAAAAATTAAATTTGTTATTTTATTTGTTTTCTATCTCGTCTGCCAGGTAAGAAGCATCATAGAGTTTACGGAGAGCTTCTATCATATAAGCTGTATGCACAGCCACAGCTCGGTTTAGCGTCTCATCATAAACGAATCGTCCTGCCAGGCTTTCAATATTGCCGTCAAAAATAAGACCAACGATCTCGGCATTTTTATTAATGACCGGAGAGCCGGAATTTCCTCCAATAATGTCACATGTGCTGACGAAATTAACTGGTGTAGACAGATCAAGATCATTTTTACGCTCCCAGAATTTTTCAGGAAGTCTGAAATCGCCTATATTGTCAAAACTCAATGAACGATCGAATAAACCGTAAAGAGTAGTTTTATATGGGGCCTTGGTTCCGTTCATGAGATAACCTGTGACCGAGCCATATGATAAACGCAGGGTGAAGGTTGCATCCGGGTATTTGGATTTACCGTAGACAGCAAAGCGGGCCTGACCAATCTTTTCTCCTGCAGAAGTAAGAATGCTTTCTATATTCTCCCTTAACCATTTCTCTGATTTTCTCAGTATGGGATCAATTTTACGGGCCAGGATTATAAATGGGTCATCGCTTGCTAGAACTGCTTTCTCTCCGCCCTCGATCAAAGATTTTCGGAATTCATGGTCATTCATTCGGCTGTTTGTGATCAGATATTCAGCCATTTCAGATGGGTCTTTATCCGACAAAACAGTTTTAATAAATTCATCCTCCGGTCCCAAAACTTCAAGAGACCAGGTCAATGATTTCTGGAGAAGTAATTTTTCCAGATCGGTGTAAATAGGAGCAGGGGAGAAAAGATAAAATTTGAGTTCCGGAATTTCCGAATCATGAAAACCCGGCAGCCGTTCTGCATCTGGTTTTTGGATCTCTTCCACATATCTAACTATTTGCTGGGCGAAACCAGCCATTTGAGATCCGATCAGCCGGCGGTAGAATGTTTGTTTAGAGGTTTCGGAAAGCAGTTTAACAGCTTCAGCTGTTTTTTCCCAAGCATCTCCATACTTTTTTTGCCATTCGGGCTGCGATGTGATACTGCTCCTGAAAGCCTCTTCCTCTTTCCTGCGTTTTTCCATAAGATCAGGATCGAGCAGCCCTTTATATTCACCAGAAAGGGCTTTTTTTGCGTTCTCTAGGCCGAATATTCTGGTTAGGGCTTTTCTTTCCTGTTCCGTGCCTTTTTGGGAATAATCACGGAGAGCTCCGATGTATCTCTCAATATAATCGAGTATCATCGGATAATAGACATCCCTTTGAAATTCTAGTTGGGAATAAGTATATAATCTGTCGGTTGAACCGGGATTTCCGGAAACAAACACTAGATCGCCCTCTTCGAATCCGTTTGAATTCCACTGGAAATAGTGTTCTGATCTGATCGGTTTATTGTTTTCGTAAACCCGGAAAAACGCCATATCCAGGTCGTACCTGGGATAGGTAAAATTATCGAAATCACCTCCAAAATAGGCAGCCTGTCGTTCCGGAGCCATGACCAAGCGAACATCAGTATATTTTTTATAGCAGTAAAGCCAGTATTCTCCCCCTTGATATAAACTAACCACGTTGGAGCGAAGTGCGGTCTTCTCCATGCTCTCTTTTTCGATTTTTGCGATCATGGCCCTACGGGCTTGTAAGGCTTCAATATCATCCATTCCATCTTGAATGGCTGCGCTGACTTTTTCTGTAACATTTTCCATAGTTAAAAGAATATTGATCTCTAAATCAGGACACTTTAATTCTTCTTGCAAGGATGCAGCCAGGAAACCGGTAGCGACATAATCTTTTTCTGCAGTAGAGATTTTCTGTAACTGGCCAACAGCAACATGATGATTGGTCAAAACCAATCCGTTAGGACTGATGAATGATCCGGATCCTCCATCCATGAAACGCACGCTGGAGAGCCGGACATGATCCAGCCAATCTTGAGATGGAATAAATCCGTAACGTTCCTGCAGAAGCTTTAAGGGTGGATTATCAAAAGTCCACATACCTTCATCTGCATTACCGGCTATTTTGGGAAGAAAAACAGGGGTGAATAAAAACATTATAAAAATTGTAATGAGTATCATAAGATGAATTTTTTGTCTCATTTTGCACTCCTTAAAATCGTTTGATCATCCCTTTGTTAAAGAGGGATCAGGAAAAACGTAAAATAAATTATGACATAGAATAATTACCGAGTAAATAAAGAACAGAGGCTTTTTATCCATTGATTGATAGATATTTTATGTTAAAATAAGGAAAATTTATAAATAAGGAGTCGTGATTATGAAGCACAAAACAAAAATTGCATTCATTTTTACATTAATCTGTTTTTTATCTTTAAGCCTATTTTCTCAACAGCAGGAAACAGTTGAACCGATAAACTGGAGAGAACTTGTTCCTTTTTTGAAAGACCTGCCGGATTGGGAAGCCGTAGATGAAGCCACTGGTCAGACCATGTCTATGGGAATGTATTCTGCAACCAACGTAGAAAGAGAGTATACATCAGGAGATAAGGTTCTCACCATACATATAATCGATGGCGCTCTATCCCAAATGGCATATGCGGGGTTCAATATGATGAGGCAGTTTGAGGTGGATACTTCGGATGAATATGTGAAAAAAGTGGAGATAAAAGGATATCCTGGGGTTGAACGCTATGAATATGAATATAAAAATGCGTCTGTGATGCTTTTGGTGGCGGAAAGATTTTTGATCGAAATAGAGATCACAGAAACTGACAATACCGATGAGGCTAAAGTAGTCGCCGAGGCTTTGGATCTAGATGGGTTGGCCGGCCTTGTAAAATAACATTACTGAATTATTGTAAGGAAACCATTCACATATACAGTTTTCAATATTAGTGGATATTTGCATATGAATAGTCCAGGAAGCGTTGTTTTTAGGGGATAGGAGGGAAGGATGAACGTAACAAAAAAAAGTTTACTATTATTTATTGTTATCCTTTTTCTGAACTCACAATCTATATTATTCGGCCAAGGCCAATTACAGGATTATCAGCGGGCAGAAAAGTTACTTCCCCAAAATGTGGAGAAATTAGTCTTCAACTTCCGTGTAGATCCTCAATGGATAAAAGGTTCCGGAGCTTCCTTTTGGTACCGGGTCCAACGAAGGGAAGGCAAGGTTTTTATGCGGGTGGATCCAGATGAAAAACGGCAGTTCCCTGCATTTGATCATTTCAGATTAGCAGAATCTTTGTCCAAGATACTGGAAAGAGAGATTAAATCTAACGATCTGCCGTTTGACCGATTTAAATTTGAAGATAAAAACAGATCCATTGTCTTTACTGTCGATAAAAATGAATGGATCTGTGACTTAAAAACCTATACCTGTACAAAATACCCAGAGGATAAATTACAAGATCCAAATGAATCAAAGTCTCCCGATGGAAAATGGATCGCTTTGGTGCGCAATAATAATCTTTTTATACGTGAGGCAGCCACCGGGGAAGAATATCCACTTAGTACCGATGGTAGAGAACAATATGACTATGCTACCAATTTATCCTGGTACCGGCTTGTGAATATATCCGCTCCAAAGGAAGAAACACCTCATATCTATGTTAACTGGTCGCAGGATAGCAAAATGATCGTCACTCAAAGGCTGGACCGACGAAAAGCCAAAAACCTGTATCTATTTAAATCAACGCCTGAAGAAGGATATAGGGCAGATGTTTATTCCTATGAAAGAGCGCTTCCTGGTGATCAAGAACTGGCGATGATCGAGTATGTGCTCTTTGACGTGTCAAACAAAAAACAGATTCCGGTATATCTTCCTCCTTATGAAGCCTTTCTTTCGCAGGGGCTTCCGGAATGGTCAAAAGATGGGAAGCGGCTTTTTTTACAGAGGATGCATCGTGGATACCAAAAATTTGAACTCATTGAAATAGAACCCAACTCCGGAAATATACGCACTATTCTTAGAGAAGAATCGAAAACGAATGTTGATCCGGGGATGTTGGAGATAAAATTTATTGATGGAGGAGAGGAGATACTATTAACTTCAGAGAGGGATGGATGGAATCATCTCTATCTATTCGATGGTCGTTCCGGAGAATTAAAAAGGCAGCTTACTGAGGGTGACTATGTTGTACTCAATATTTTTCATATAGATGAAGAATTAAGAAAAGTTTATTTCACTGCAGGTGGTCGTGAACCAGGGAGAGATCCCTATTTACGGCATGTGTATAGTGTTAAGCTCGATGGTTCCAATCTGAAGCTGCTTACTCCAGAAAATGCCGAGCACGAAGTATCATTTTCACCTGATGGACTTTATTTTGTAGACAATCTTTCCAAAGTAGATCTGCCGCCCCGGTCAGTACTTCGCGATGCTAAGAGCGGCGATATTG
>CAZLBV010000154.1:0-20345 GCA_964557845.1 uncultured Eubacteriales bacterium
ATCAAACTTCAAAGGATATAGAAAACCAGATAAGAGCTTTTGATCCCTGGCCTTCATCTTATACCTTTATAAGTGACATAAGGCTTAAGATCCTGGAAGGGGAAAATAAATGTGGAGTTGTTCAACATTGTAAACCCGGACAGATCCTTTCAATCAGTAGAAAAGGAATAGCAGTCTGCTGTAAAGATAATAGCATTTTTCTTATAAAAAAACTTCAACCGGAAAACAAATCGCCCATGGAAGCTTTTGCTTTTTCCCACGGAGTTCGCCTTGAAGTCGGCGATTTCTTTACATAAATTGCACTCGCCACGAATAAACGATGTTACCTGGATCATCAGCGGCCCGAGGTTAGTGCAAACACAAGCTGCCCTGAATGTAGCTGTATAAGTCATACCGCGAATTCAGGGCAGTGAAGTGTTTGTGCTGAGATCGGGTCGCCCCAAAGGGGTAAGAGAGGCCTATGATTGATAATTCCAAGTTGATGGATGAATAAGGTAATCAGATAGTAACTTAAATTCTATCACTAAAATTATTCAAAATATGGAGTCGGCCTATTTTACTGATGATCCAGGTAAAAGTTTACCAGTTCAAAATATAGTAGTATGGATTAAGCCTCTTATCCCCTTTCCGTACTTCATAATGTACATGAGGACCCCTTGATCTTCCGGTAGATCCTACTAAACCGATAATATCACCTCTTTTTACTCTTTGTCCTGGTTTCACCAAAAATTTACTTAAATGGCAGTATACGGTGGTATAACCGGTATGTTTATGACTGATTTTGATGGTATTTCCCCCAGCATGATCATAGTTTGTGCTTAAAACCACTCCATCCGCTGTAGCAACTATCGGATTACCTGACTGGGTTACAATATCAACCCCGGCATGAAAGGCTCTTTCTCCGGTAAAAGGATCTTTTCTATAACCGAAAGCAGAAGTTAACCATCCTTGTACCGGCATAATACTGGGAGTTTGGGCTAATTCAATGGTCTGATCTTCAAAAAATGAGGTTAACTTAATGAGATTGTTTTCAATCCCATCTGCATGTTTATTCATGCTTTCCAGCTGCTTTAAATTCTCATCAAGTATTGGATTGGAAGGTATGATTTCCTGCGCCTCTTCAGGTCCCCCAACCCCTGGTTCTTCTGTCATTAACTGATCGGATCTAAGTCCTGCCATTATATTTATTTTTCTGGCATATTTTTCAAATTCATTTATCTTGGACTGCAGGTTATCCATGGAAACTTTGTACTGCTGAAGAGTTTGTGACTGACTGGAATTTTCGGTCTGGAGTTTTCTATATTTATTGCGGATCCCCCTCATCATAAAATAATCCCCAAGTAAGAAAACCAACAGAACAAGAGCTACTCCACATATACCCAACAGCACTCTTAAAGATTTTAAAGTTAAAGAATAATTGCGCTGTCTTCCTCCCTTATGAGGGACAATGATAACAGATATAGATTTATTTCTCATTGAAGTTTCTCATGTTTATGATATTTATACAAATCGTTATGTCAAGCGAATTTATGCATTTTATTTCTGAACGGTTCATGATTGATTTTTGATCCATTCTATGATCTCACTGGTTAATGATCCGGGTCTAAATACTTCTGCAACCCCTTGCTGCTTTAATTTGAGGATATCCTTTTCAGGAATAATCCCTCCAACCAATACTTTTATATCCGAAGCTTTGGCTTCGCTTAAAAGCTGCATTAATTTAGTTATTAAAACATTATGGGCACCGGAGAGGATACTTATTCCAATATAGTTTACATCCTCCTGAATGGCAGTATTAACGATCTCTTCCGGCGTTCTTCTCAATCCTGTATAGATGACTTCGAATCCGGCATCACGCAAGGCCCTGCTGACAACTTTAACCCCCCGGTCATGTCCATCCAAACCTACTTTCGCCATTAATATCCGTATTTTTCTTTTATCTACAGGAATAAATTCACTCATTATCACTTTATATGTACAGATCTTGGATCAGAATAATCAATAAAATAACAAAACAGGGCAAGAAAATCAAACGAATATAACATAAAAAGTATGATTACAACCTTATTAATCGATCATTACCATCGGTATTTTTTATGGTTAATAATCAAGCTTAAGGTTTTCCATCTTATCGAATTGCAGATATTGATAGATCTCTCTGACATTGGGAAGTATTTTCTTTTCATAGATCCTGAAATACTCCTCCGGGGAAGGAAGTTCCCCTTTCAGAGCAGTGATTGCCGCCAATTCAGCTGATCCCAAATAAACCCGGGCCTTATCTCCCATTCTATTATCAAAATTCCGGGTTGAGGTAGAAACAACTGTTGCTTTGGGCCGGACTCTTGCTTGGTTTCCCATACACAATGAACAACCCGGAATTTCTGTACGTGCACCCACTGAAGAGTAAATTGAATAATATCCTTCCCTGATCAGTTGGGCCCTGTCCATTTTTGTCGGCGGCGTCACCCATATTCGAGTTTTTAAATATTCTTCATTCTCAAAAACTTTAGCAGCCGCACGAAAATGACCAATATTAGTCATACATGAACCGATAAAGACTTCATCCACTTTATCTCCCGCGATTTCTGAGAGAAGTTTGACATCATCAGGATCGTTGGGGCAGGCTAAAATCGGCTCTTTGATCTCTGCCAGATCGATCTCTAATACTGCCACGAATTCTGCCTTTGCATCCCGCTCGAGAAGTCTGGGATTTTTTATCCATTCTTGACAGGCCTCTATTCTTCTCTGCAACGTATCTCTGTCCTGATAGCCATCTTCAATCAGCTTTTTCATCAGAGCGACATTGCTTTCAAGGAAGGATCTTACACTATTTATACTTAAGGCTATAGTGGCTCCGGCTGCAGATCTTTCAGCAGAAGCATCGGTAAGCTCGAAAGCCTGCTCAACGGTTAAATTTGGCAGCCCTTCCATTTCTAAAATCCTTCCATTAAAAACATTTTTCTTTCCTTCTTTGGCCACGGTTAATAATCCCTGCTGAATGGCAAAATAAGGTATAGAATTAACGGCATCCCTTAAAGTAATTCCTGGATTTAACTCTCCTTTAAATTTAACCAAAACTGATTCAGGCATATCAAGAGGCATAAATCCCAAAGCCCCTGCAAAGGCAACTAAACCTGAACCAGCAGGAAAACTTAGACCTAGAGGAAATCTGGTGTGTGAATCCCCTCCGGTTCCAAGAGTATCGGGAAGTATCAAACGGTTGATCCAAGAGTGAATAACGCCATCACCCGGTTTTAAGGCTATCCCCTTTCGTTTGACTATGAAATCAGCCAGGGAACTATGCATGCTCACATCAGCCTTTTTAGGATAGGCAGCAGTATGACAAAAAGACTGCATAAACAAATCGGTTTGAAATTCTAAACAAGCCAATTCTTTCAGTTCGTCAGCTGTCATCGGCCCGGTAGTATCCTGTGATCCTACGGTAGTCATTTTAGGCTCACATGCGGTTCCGGGCAAAACACCGGGTAAACCGCAGGCTTTTCCTACGACTTTTTGGGCGAGAGAATAGTTTTGTTCCTTTTTCGGTACTGGATTTTTTTGCGGGATAAAAAAATCTGCTGGAGATAATCCCATCACTGTTCGTGCTTTTGAGGTAAGAGAGCGGCCAATTATCAAAAATAAACGGCCTCCTGCCCTGAATTCATCCTTTAAGGTTTCGGGTTTTATTTCGAATTGGGTTAATTCGGTTCCCCCATCATCAAATATTACACCTTCTTTTGTGTTTATACTAATATCCTGGCCGGATTTTATACTACTAACATCGCACATGATCGGCAGGCCGCCAGAATCCTCTACAGTATTGAAAAAAATCGGAGCGATCAATCCTCCCAGAACCACACCTCCCCTTCTTTTATTCGGAACAAAAGGAATGTCCTCTCCAATGTGCCACAGCAAAGAATTAGTGGCTGATTTCCTTGAGGAGCCGGTTCCGACAACATCTCCCACAAAAACTACTTTTTTCCCTTCTTCCCGGTATCTATGGATGGTATCGATTCCTCCTGGAAACCTTGTTTCTCCCATTGAAAGAGCGTGAAAGGGAATATCGGGACGGCTCCAAGCATGTTTAGCGGGAGAGAGGTCATCTGTATTTATCTCACCCTCTACTTTATATACCCTGCATTTGATCTCACCAGGAAGTTCAGAGCGATCGAGGAACCAATCTCCTTCTGCCCATGATTTCAAGACTTTCTCAGCAAAAGAGTTATTTTTGGCTAAATCCACAATTGTGTCAAAAGCTTTATATACCAGAATGGTACTCTTAAGCGCCTCGGCAGCTTCATTCGATAGATCGCTCCCTTGCAGCAGCTTAATAAGCGGGCCTACATTGTATCCCCCTAACATGGTGCCTAATAAAAAGACAGATTGTTCTCTCGTTACTATCTCCGATGTTCTTCTTCCCTGTGCAATCTCTTCCAACCAGTCTGCCTTAACAGCAGCGGCGGGATCTACCCCGGGTGATACCCGGTTTTTTAATAGGTCAAAATATTTTCGGCCCTCATCATTGTTAGATAAGGTTTCCAGCAGCCGACAAACTTCTCTGGTTTGTTCTGGATTTAAAGGTAAAGGAGGTATGCCAATACTCCTTCTTTCAGCTTCATGTTTAAAATACTCATCCAACATTTAACTAACTCCATATTATGAAAATTATATTCTGGATGATATAACACAGAGAACAAAAGTGCAATTCAGAAGTTCCCCTTTTTTTGGTTGATTATACAATTATTTCATCTATAGAAAGGTAATCTGTTGATTTTACCAGCAAAAAATATTAATATTTTTTATCTAAATTAAAAGATCGGAATTTCGAGTGTGGTTCTGGCTGATATTGTGATAAACAAAGAATGAGCTAATAGGATTTTTGAAGGACAATTGTTATGGGTTAGAAGTTGAACTGGTACTGAAGAATGAATGGAAAAGAAGACTAAATAGTAATAAATATTTGTAAAAAAACTGGAAATCAGATATATTTCGGTCTTCATAAAATCTTAATATTTTTTAGGAGGAATAATAATGAACAAAAAAGTATCAGTCATAGGCGCCGGACATGTGGGTGAGGTCACAGCTTTTAAGATCGCAGAAAAAGAATTAGTCGAAGAAGTAGTTCTCTTGGATATTATCGAAGATATGCCCATAGGCAAAGGATTAGATATGCGGGAAGGAGGACCTGTCGGAAAATATGACAGCAAAATCATAGGTTCCAATTCTTATGAAGATACGGCTGATTCTGACATCGTGGTAATAACCGCCGGAAAACCAAGGACACCGGGAATGAGCAGAGATGACCTGGTTGATGCTAATTTTAATATTGTAAAACCAGTCACAGAAAATGTGGTTAAATACTCGCCTAACGCGATTTTAATAGTTGTTTCGAATCCACTTGACGCGATGACATACACTGCCTTTAAGATCAGCGGTTTTCCTAAAAACCGAGTCATGGGAATGGCTGGGATTTTGGATACCACTCGCTATAAAACATTTATATCCATGGAAACCAATATTTCGGTTGAAAGTATACAGGCACTGGTACTGGGAGGACACGGAGATACTATGGTTCCCATTGTTCGTTACACAACCATTTCTGGAATTCCGGTTACCAATTTTATTCCTCAAGACCGCCTGGATGCTATTGTGGCAAGAACAGCCAATGGCGGGGGCGAGATCGTTAAGTATCTTAAGACTGGAAGTGCCTATTACGCCCCTTCTTTGGCAATCACAGAAATGGTTGAATCTATCATTAAAAACAAAAATAAGATCCTTCCCTGTACTGCTTATCTTGAAGGTGAATACGGGATCAAAGGCATTTACTTTGGCGTTCCGGTTAAACTGGGTTCTAATGGAATTGAAGATATCATTGAGATCGATCTCACAGACAGTGAAAAAGAAGCCATTAAGAGTTCTGAAGCAGCGGTCCGCTCTGTCATTGATATACTGAAGTTTTAAGCCATGGCTGAATATCATATTGAAACTCCGGTATCGGATGATCTGATCGAAAAACTTCATGCCGGTGATACGCTTTTCATCACAGGATATCTTTTTACGGGTCGAGATTCCGCACATAAAAAACTGATCGATCTGGTAAGTGAAGGAAAAGACCTGCCTATCGATGTTAAAGGACATTTCATCTATTATGTTGGCCCTACTCCTGCCAGGCCCGGAAAACCAATTGGTTCCGCAGGTCCAACCACTAGTTACAGAATGGATTCATATGCTCCAACACTTCATAAACTCGGGCTAAAAGGAACTATAGGAAAAGGCGAGAGAAGTGAAGAGGTTAAGGAATCATTAAAAAAATTCAAGGGAGTTTACTGTGCTGCGGTAGGAGGAGCTGGAGCCTTGATATCAAAAAGCATTGAAAAAGCAGAGGTTATCGCCTATCCAGAACTGGGACCTGAAGCTATCCGCCGAATAAAGGTGAAAGATTTTCCGTGCATAGTGATCAATGACATGTATGGCGGTGACCTTTATGAAGAAGGGAAAAAAGATTATCAGATCCCCGAATGACAGAATGCGGAAATAGGATCAAACGGTTATAGATATTTAAGATCTGCAGCCGTTCCAGGTGATAAAAGACGGATTCACGGATAGCATGAATCCAATATTTTTTCTTTTAACTACCGGGATTACTGTAGAGACAAATTTTTTAAGGAAAGAGCACCATGAAAATTCACGAGTATCAAGCCAAACAAATTCTAAGTAAATATAATGTAAAAATCCCTAAGGGTGAGATCGCCCATACCCCGCAGGAAGCACGCAGTATTGCCGAAAAGATTGGTTCCAAGGTAGTTATAAAAGCACAGATCCATGCTGGCGGCAGAGGAAAAGGAGGAGGAGTCAAGCTGGCTCAGAACCCAAAAGAAGCTGAAAAATTAGCCTCTGAAATAATTGGGATGAATTTAGTTACTCATCAAACAGGCCCAAAAGGCAAGCTGGTTAAAAGGGTTTTAATCGAGGAAGCTCTTGATATCTCTCAAGAATTATATCTCGGGATCGTTATCGATCGGGCTAAAGAAAGACCTGTCATTATGGCCTCTTCTGAGGGAGGCATGGAAATAGAAAAAGTCGCTGCTGAATCACCAGAACTCATCTTCAAAGAATATGTTAACCCATCGTCAGGTTTTCAACCATTTCAGGCGCGTAAATTAGCCTTTAAACTTGGATTAAAAGATGAAACCCATAAGAAAGCAGTGAAATTTATCATGAGTTTATATAAAGCATTTGAAGCCAGTGATGCTTCCTTGGCGGAAATAAACCCTTTGCTGATAACCAAGCAAGGCGACGTACTGGCTCTCGATGCCAAAATGAATTTCGATGACAACGCCCTTATACGCCATCCTGAAATTAAAGAAATGAGAGATCTTGATGAAGAAGAACCCTTGGAAGTCGAAGCTTCGAAATATGATCTCAATTATATCAAACTGGACGGAGATGTAGGCTGTATGGTCAATGGAGCTGGATTAGCCATGGCGACCATGGACATCATCATGCATTCAGGCGGCATGCCTGCCAATTTTCTCGATGTCGGCGGAGGAGTTTCTGAAGACGCGGTTAAAAATGCATTTAAAATTCTGGTAGGCGATAAAGATGTCAAAGCGGCCCTGATCAACATCTTCGGAGGCATCGTACGATGTGATATGGTAGCAAACGGAATCGTCAACGCAGCCAAAGAATTGAAATTAAATCTCCCGATCGTTGTTAGACTGGAAGGGACAAATGTAGAGTTAGGTAAAAAAATATTAGAGGAATCAGGATTAGAATTCTATCCAGCCAATAGCATGGCTGAAGCAGCAGAGAAAGTAGTGCCCCTTACAAAAATTTGAAGAAAGGAGAATCAAATGAGCATTTTAATCGATGAAAATACACGTGTTGTAATCCAGGGAATCACTGGAAGTGAGGGCACATTCCATGCCCAAAAAATGCAGGAATACGGAACAAAGATAGTGGCTGGTGTAACTCCGGGAAAAGGCGGAACGATGCACCTGGGGATCCCGGTTTTTAACACCGTTGAAGAAACTGTAAAAAAAGAGAGACCGAATGCATCGGCTATATTTGTACCTCCCCTTTTTGCTGCAGATGCTATTATGGAATCCGCAGAAGCAGGGATCGAATTGATCGTCTGCATCACCGAAGGTCTTCCTACCTTTGATATGATCAAGGTCAAACAATTCCTGAATGAACATAAATGTAATTTGATCGGTCCCAATACACCGGGAATTATTTCCCCTGGAAAATGCAAAATCGGGATCATGCCCGGCCACATTCATAATCCCGGAGCGATTGGCATCATCTCGCGTTCAGGCACCTTGACTTATGAAGCTGTTCAACAGGTTTCACTCCAAGGTTTTGGACAGTCCACTGCGGTCGGCATTGGAGGCGATCCGATAGTCGGCCTTAAATTCATAGAACTCTTGGAATTATTTAAAAAGGATATTGACACCAAAGCAGTTGTTCTCATCGGTGAGATAGGCGGCACAGCGGAAGAAGAAGCCGCTGAATACATAAAAAAAGAGTTTCCTAAGCCTGTCGTCAGCTTCATAGCCGGACAGACTGCTCCTCCCGGAAGACGCATGGGGCATGCGGGCGCCATTATCGCCGGAGGAAAAGGAACAGCTAAAGAAAAAATGGATGCGCTAAAGAAGGCAGGCGTTTTCGTGGCTAAGAGTCCCGCAGACATTGGAACAAAAGTCAAGGAAGCACTTTCCTGAATGAAATGCCTTACTACTAATCATGGCCTGGCTGAAGATAGATCTACATACCCATACACGTGAGGATCATCAAGATAGGATCAAGTATAATTCATATCAACTGATCGACAAAGCAGCCCAAAAAGGCTTTGATGCCATTGCTATCACAAATCATGATTCAGTTTTCTACACAAGCCAATTAGCCAAATATTCTCAGGAAAAAGGAGTCCTGCTCATACCTGGAATGGAAATAACCCTAGCTGGGAGCCATGTTCTGTTGATAAATCCGGATTTTCAAACTAATCCTAAAAAAAGGCCTCTTTCAGATTTGAAAAAAATCAAAAATGAATCCAATCTGATCATCGCACCTCATCCTTTTTTCCCAAATAAAAAATCTTTGAGATCACAGTTTTTCAGATATCTTCCCTATTTTGATGCCATCGAGTTTTCCCATTGCTACAATCAGTTTTTAAATTTCAATAATAAAGCTGTCAGAGAAGCAAAAAAAAATGACCTTCCTCTTATTGGAACTTCCGATTGTCACTTTTTGTGGGAATTTGGAACGACCTATTCTTTTGTAGAGGCAGAAAAGAATATTCCCTCGATAATTAACGCTGTAAAAAACGGAAAGATCAAGGTGGTTTCTTCTCCCCTCTCTATTCCACTTTTTCTGCGTTTGGCTTTAGGTATTATCCTAGTGAAAATTAAAAACTTAATGTCTCTCAGAAAACCACATAAGAAGATCAGCCCCCTAACCAGAAAAAGTTAGTTCCACTCTTTAAAAGGGATCAAAGGCAGGTTCGTCTTTTTGATCAAACGATAGAAAGGAAAAACATCTCCTTTTTTAGGAACCAAATTATAACTCCAGTATCGGATCAACCCATATTGTGATTGCGGTTCCAAAAGACAGGGGATCAAGTTTGCCCCTTCCTGACCGCAGGAGATATAAAAATCACCTCTTTTTATCAATATTTCAATGTTCTTCTTTTCCACATCTATACTCTGAGGGGGAAGATAATCATATTCAGCCGGTGTTATATCAATAACTTGATAACCTTCCACACCAACTAAGGTGTCTTCCTGTATATATTTAACTTGAAAACAATGGTCCAGCAAAGTTTTAACTACATCTACCCGGTTTCCTGGAATAACATAACCCAAAGGCCTAGGAACGCTGATGAAAGGTTCGACTAAGGGAAACCAATTGGTCTCGGTTTCTTCGATGACTCCTTCTCTTACAGAGGAAGAAGGAGAAGCTATGTCCTTTCGATAAACCGGATCGCCGGCTTTTTTATCGACACGCATTATGCCCCATATTTCCCGGTTTGAAGTATTGAATCTTTTATATGTTAAAGTGGGTTGGTTTTCATCCCGGGCATATCGCATGCGTAGATGCACCAAGTCTGATTCAGAATAATTTTCGGCTTTTGTCAAAACTTCATTACGCAATCCACGGACAAGGCCATTGATCTCTTGACTATGGTTGGCGATACTTTTAGAGAAATATATCATCCCGTAATACTGCCACGCTGATCTCTCCTTCAGCGTTTCCAGATCATGACGTGAAGCTCCTTCCTGAATAAAAGACAGGGTTTCATAGATACCGGGACCATTGCGGCCGTCATTCAAATCAGAGGTAGAATAACGCATCATTCTTTCTCTGCCTCTCATATCTTCAGAACTATAGGTAACTCCTGCAGATGAGTCGACCCCCATCTGTTGTGTTAATAAATATTCATGAAAGGTAAGATCATCTTCTTTCAGTCCCTGTTCAATTTCAGGAAAAAGCACGTTCCGTGAAAATTCCTGCAGCTCTGCGCTAATATTTGCATTGGATACACATCCAATATTTACCCGGTAATAATCATCACCCTTTTCATGGACATCCAGGGTTACTTCAGGCATCCACTGCCTGAATACACGGGTTATAGTCCTGGTTTCTGGTGCCTCAAGCTTTACATGGTCACGGTTTAAATCCAGATCCTGTGCATTTCTACGCTCATCAAAATAATTCCCATAGGGATTAGCCGTTGGAATGATCAGAAAATTCAGTTTATTCAAAAGAGGCTTTAATTCACCGTCCGCTAGATCCCTGATCAAACGCAGCGCCGCTTCCTTGGCCGACTGCTCATTACCATGTTTGGCCGCAATAATGTAAATAGTGGTTTTGTTGCGATTCAACTTTTCCGGACTCTCTATGCCTTCTTCGGTAAGAATACATAAATACAGATCTTTGGGACCATAGTGTTCATCAGGAAAAGAAGAACCATAATTTTTTATCCGTAATTCAGGCGACACTCCTGAGAGCAGACTAAGAAAAACAGAAATGTCATGATGCTGTGAGTACTCTGTATAGTTCGATATTTCAGCCGGAGTTTTAATATTCTCGGCATACAAAAACGCATTTATCGAGCACATTAAAAATGATAAAGAAATTACCGCTAATCTTGAGATTTTTTTACTCATTATTCATTCTCCCTAAAAGAAATGATGGTTAAAATTATTCAAGGGTTTTCTCTTTCTTCGGCACCTGCTCTGATGCATAAACATATTTCAGAAGGACTTCCCTTTCCTCTCCATTTCTTAGAATCCGGAAACTGACCTCATCCCCCCAAGAAAACTTAGCCAGGTAAATCCGGAGATCATTTATATCCTCAAAGGCTTTGCCATCCACAAAAAGGATCACATCTCCTTTTTCAAAATCAGCGTTCAAAGCTGCACCATTTATGGGTTTCCTCTCCAAGAAAGGATTCTCTAACCCTTCGAATTTTTTAAATGATAATCCCAAAGAAGGAAAGACCGGCCTTTCATCCTCAGTAATTCCCCAGACATAATCTGCGAGACTTCGTGAAACCTCTACAGCTCCTTCCTCTCCAGGAATGTCCACACAAACAACTGTTTTAAAATTTCCGCCTAAGTCTTCATGAACGATCCTGTTTATTCCCAAATTATAAAGCAGGTGTCCTGAACCTGCCAGAACCACCACCCTTTTATTTTCCTGTTTCCATGCTTTGATCGAATTGGAAGCCATGACTTCATCCCAGGATACCTGTGCCCGGTACAAACCCTCGAACATAAGATTTAGTCCCATTCCCTTCATCTGGTGAGGCATATCCAAATTCTCAAAAGTCGCCTTCATCAAGGCCCGATGTTCTTCATTGGACAGATCGGGTTGTGGAACTATTTTTTTTTCTTCTTCAGAAAGAGATTCCCATCCTTCTTTTCGGATCTTGCTTATTATCTCTCTGGGCGCATTAAGGGCATAGAGAGAGAGGCCATAAGCTTTGGCGAATTTAAAGATTTCGGCATAATAACCAAAATTGAAATTCCAATTAATATACCACTTGGCTTCCCGGATGAACTCTTTCTCGGTTAGAATACCAAGGCTCCATTTATTCAAGCTTTCTTGATAATTAACAGGAAACATTTCCATTCCAATGACTAAATTTCTGTCTTTTGCATGCAAGGCTTTGACTATTCTGGCTTGAATGTCATGGATCTGCATACTGTCATGAGTCTCCCCTATATATATGAACCGGCTCGTCCTCATATCTTCGATCATTCTATCGAAGGGAATCTCCTTGCCGCTTCTGGATTCAAATATTTTCCCCGGATAAATCAACATAACTTTATCTTTAAGTTCTTTAGCCCCGATCTGCAATCTTAGTACCCCTTCAGGATCCTTAATTTCCTGTATCGAATATAAGCAAAATGACAGCAGCATAAATAAAACTATAATGACTATTCTTTTAATTACCATGAGCATCTCCTGAAATCTATCCTATAATAGCACCAGAGAGAGAAAATAGACAGACACTTATTTAACCTGGATTATTCAGGTATATATTTTTTGGTTGCGCGCCTAAGATCAAATAAGGAAGATCCGTCTAGATCATTCTTCTTCAGGTTTAGCTCGCCCTTCCTTGACAGCTTCCTCTATAATTTTCTGCTGTATATGACTGGGCACTTCCTCCATATGGGAAAATTCCATGAGAAAGGAACCTCGTCCTCCTGTAATGGAAGTTAGCGAGGGCTCAAAATCCAGCATTTCAGACATTGGAACAAAAGCCTTGATTATCCTCATACTCCCTTTTTGCTCCATACCCTGGACTTTCCCCCTGCGTCCATTCAGGCTCCCCATTATATCCCCCATATATGTTTCCGGTGTGTATACCTCGACATTCATGATCGGCTCTAAAATAGTGGGCTTAGCATCTTTCATGGCTTTTTTAAACGCCATAGAGGCAGCTACCTTGAAGGCAATATCAGAAGAATCAACCTCATGATAAGAGCCATCATAAAGAATGACTTTAAAATCCACAGCAGGATATCCAGCTAATATTCCTTTTTTTCGAGATTCAAGTATTCCTTTTTCTATAGAAGGAATATAATTCTTAGGTATAGCCCCTCCAAAGATCTTATTTTCAAACTTAAAATCCTCCCCCCTTGTAAGAGGTTCCATTTTTATCTTTACATCTCCGTACTGCCCCCTACCTCCGGTTTGTTTCTTATATTTTCCTTGAACATCTGATCTACCTTTGATCGTTTCTTTGTAAGGAATTTTGGGTGGCTTTAATTCAACATTGACTCCAAATCTTTTTTTGAGCCTGTCTGTTATTATTTCAACATGCAGTTGTCCATTCCCTGAAATAATCAGCTCATTCGTCTCAGGATCCCGCTCGATAACCGCAGTTGGATCCTCCTCAATGATCCGGTGGATAGCTTGAGAAATTTTATCTTCGTCTGCACGGGTTTTAGGCTCGATCGCAAAAGAAATAGATGGTTCCGGAAACTTAATAGATGGGAAACGTATGTTTTTTCCTTTTTCACATAGAGTGTCACCAGTAGATGTTTCTTTTAACTTGGCAGTAGCTACCAGATCTCCGATCTTTGCTTGTCCTGCCGGAATCTGTTCTTTTCCTTGGAGAAAAAAAAGTCCTGATAATTTTTCATCTTTGTCTTTAACTGTGTTTCTGATGGTAGCATCGGGGTTTATACGGCCAGACATTACCCGCATCAGCGAAATTCTCCCAGTATAGGGGTCGGAAATGGTCTTAAATACCAAAGCAGAGAAAGGAGAATCCTTGCTAAGAGAAATTTCTCCTTCCTCGACATCCACCGGTGGTCTTTGTAGAGGGGAAGGAAGGAAATTTAATACTCCATCAAGAAGCAGCTGAATCCCGATATTTGACAGGGCAGAGATAACAAAAACCGGAAAGATTTCTTGATTTAATACACTCTTTTTAAAACCTTTGATCATTTCTTCTGAAGTTAACGCACCGTTTTCAAAATATTTTTCCATCAAAGATTCATCATTCTCAGCAATCATTTCAGTTAATTCTTCTACTTTTGTATCTACGGTGTCTTTTAGATCGGAAGGAATATCAATCTCTTTATATTTACCGCTTTCATCCTTTTCAAACTGGAAAGCTTTTTTGCTGATCAGATCGACCATGCCAACAAAATCTTTTTCTGAGCCAATGGGTATTTGTACCGGGATGGCTTTCCTTCCAAAAAACTGATGAATTGATTCCAGGGTTCTTTCATAATCGGAATTCTCTCTATCCAACTTATTGATCACGATCAAACGAGGCATATGTAAATCTTCCAGCATCTCCCAACCTTTTTCTGTTCCAACCTCTACACCAGCCACAGCACACACCACTACCACGCCTGCATCCACCGCTCTCAGGCTAGCTCTGGTATCCCACAGAAAATTGGTATAACCAGGACAATCGATTATGTTGACCTTATTATCCTTCCAATCCAGATGACATACAGCGGAATTGATAGAGATCTGCCTTTCTATTTCATCCGGGTCATAATCTGTGATCGTATTCCCTTTATCAACTCTGGTTAACCGGTTGGTTATACCTCCATCGTATAGAATTGCAGAGGTTAGAGATGTCTTCCCAGAAGAACCATGTCCTATGAGGGCAATGTTCCTTATCTTTTCTGCGTCATAATCTTTCATCAAAATCCTCCCAAGTTATCTCATTCATGTTTTTTTATGATTTATTCAAAGGATAAATTTTCTCTTCATGATCCAAAAAAAGGTTGCGACCGAATCTCTTCTAATTCATGGACTCAATCGTTAATTAAAGCAACGCTTATAATACAACAAACAGCTGTTCTGACTCAAGATAAAATAATATTAAGGTAAGCACCTACGCATTCCATAAAATATGAAAATTCTCTTTAATCTGCCTCATCTGACCCTGACTGTTCCTGATTTTTAATTCGATCTAGAAAATCCTGGAGATCACCATGCAAATGAGAAACAAATTCCGTTTTAATTTTTTTGGATGGATGATTAAATACCAATTTATACGCATGCAGGAACAAACGAGGACAGCCTGTTTTTATCCTTCTTCTTCCATAAACTTCATCTCCGACAATGGGGTGCCCGGAGGCAGCCAGATGGACTCTAATTTGATGAGTTCGACCGGTTAAAGGATAAATATTAAGAAGCGAATAATCTTGATATCTCTTAACCACCTTGAATCTTGTCTCTGCAGACCTGGCTTTTCTGGTTTTTATCGACATCCGATCCCCATATTTGCTGTGTCTTCCGATAGGCCATAACAACTGTCCTGAATCTTGCAGAAAACTGCCCCAAACAAGTCCGAAATAGATCTTATGAATCTGCCTTGCCTTAAACTGCCGCATCAGATCCGAATAAGCTTCACTATTGGCGGCAACAACCATGATCCCTGAAGTATCTTTATCCAGCCGGTGTACGATTCCCGGCCGATCTGGAAGTCCAACTTCTTTAAGCCAGGGAAAATGGTAAACCAAAGCATTGGATAAAGTATGATCTTCATGGCCTGAACCGGGATGTACAACTAATCCGGAGGGCTTATCGATGACTATAACAGAATCATCCTGGTAGATTATTTTTAAAGGTATATTTTCAGGAACTAAAATAATGTCTTCATCAGGAGGTTCTGTTTTAACGGTAATCCTATCCCCCTGTTTAAGACGATAGCTTGATTTACAGGTGCTGTCGTTTACCAAGACATCTCCCTCTAAAATAGCTTTTTGAATCTGAGAACGAGTAAGATCCTTGATATTTTCAGACAAAAAAACATCCAGCCTTTGATTTTTCCCGTGTATTGAAGAAATGGTAAAATTTAGATCAAGCAATTTTTCTTTTTTTCAAAAGCAAATAAAACACTAAGCCGATGACAAAACCCAGAACACAAAAAAGCTGAGGGAAACTCATGCTCAAATAAGGGGAAGAACCCTTTATAAAAATGGCTTTGTCGGGGTGGTCACCCCGATAAAATTCAGTGAAATATCTAATAACCGAATAATTTATTATATACAGCATGAAAACTTGGCCGTCGAATTTCTTTTTACGAAGCACCAAAAATAGTATGAAAAAATTCAAAAAATTTAAAACTGATTCATACAGCTGAACAGGATGAAGGGGTCTATTTATGGGAATTCCGGTTAAATTATGCGAGTACTCATTTCGAAAGGTCGCTGCTAAAAAATTTGTGCTTTCCCTGCCATAGCAGCAGCCGGCTGAAAAACACCCTATCCGTCCAAAACCATGTCCCATTGCTAAAGCCGGACCGATTATGTCAGCTGTTTTCCAGGTAGGAATGTGGTGTTTGTGAAGATACCAAAGTGCGAAAATCAAGCCCGCCGCTAATCCACCTTGAAAAACCCCACCTGAGCGAGCTAAGGTGAAAATTTCCCCCGGATATTTCATATAATAAGAAAAATTACTGAATAACAAAACCAATTTAGCCCCGATTAAAGAAATAATAATGGTAAAAAAGGCCATATCTACTAATTTGTCCGCAGGAAGGCCTCGTTTTTTTCCCTGGACATAAACAAACCAGATAGCCATGGCTACTCCCACAGCCATCATAAACCCATAAGTATGAATGGTTACAGGCCCTATTTTTATGAGGATTGGATACATGTTTCTTTTTTCCTTATAAAAAAGATATACAACAGAAGTAAAGCACCGATGGTTATACAGGAATCAGCTATATTAAAGGACGGCCACTGCCAGCGCTTTACATAGAAGTGAAGAAAATCTACAACGTAGCCTCTTATGATCCTGTCGATCAAATTTCCCAGTGCTCCCGCTAGGATCAAAGCCAAGGCGAATTTGAAGACTTTATCTTTTGCTGGAACTATATGAAAATAATATATCACCAACAACAAGGCAATAAAGGAAATAATAGTCAGGGCAATAAAGACCCAAGGCTTTCCGGAATTTGATAAAAAGCCAAAAATAGCACCATTATTCTTCACGTGTACCAACTTAAAGAAACCGGGAATTATTGTCACGCTCTGGAATTGAGACAAATTAGCAGCAATGAGAAACTTGGTCAATTGATCTAGGGCGACTATCCCAACGATCAGAAAATAATAGTATTTCGTGCGCATCATGATTCCATTGATTTAACCACTTTTTCGCAGCGAAGACAGAAATCGGGGTGCTCTTTGCTTTTTCCTACATAATCTGAATAATTCCAGCATCTCTGACATTTTTGCCAGGAAACTTTCTCCACAAAAACATTAAGCTCTACCTCTGAATCCTGCTCGATCTCTACTTCAGAAACAATAAATAATTCAGAAAGCATGTCTTGGTATTTTTTTAATAAACTCAGATTGTCCCCAGAAGTTTTCAATAACACCCTGGCTTCAAGAGAATTTCCTATTATTTTGCTCTCACGGGTTGATTCCAACTCCTTTAAAACCATATCCCGAACCTGCATTAACTTTTCTATCTCTCGAAAAGTAGTTTCTTCCAGCCATATTTCTTCAAATTCAGGAAACAACTCAAGGTGGACAGATTCTCTTCGATCTCTATCCGACGGCATGGCTTCCCAAGCCTCCTCGGTTGTGAAAGGAAGCAGAGGTGCCATAATTTTCAGAGTACCTTGGAGTAAATAAAAAAGAGCGGTCTGAGCCGATTTTCTTAAATTCGATCTTTTTGCCGAACAATATAATCTGTCTTTTAGAATATCCAGATAAATAGCACTCAATTCCACTGTAAATAGATTATACATGGTGTGGAAAACAGTATGGTATTCGAAAATATTATAAGACTTCAGTACTTTCTGTCCGATCCTGCGGAACTTTTCCAGAGCCCATCTGTCTAAAACCAACATTTCTTCTTTAGGAATCATCTCCTTATCTGGAGAAAAATCATTGAGATTTCCTAATATAAAACGCCAGGTATTTCTAATTTTTCGATAGGCTTCTACTAAGCGTTTCAAGATCTCATCGCCGAATCTGGCATCTTCCTTATAATTGAGCATAGCTACCCACAGCCTAAGAATTTCGGCTCCGTTTTTCGATATTATTTCTTCAGGTTCAATGAAATTCCCAAGAGATTTTGACATTCCCCTTCCCTGATCATCCAGCACAAACCCATGGGTTATGCAGGTTTTGTAGGGAGAACTCCCTTTTGACCCTATTCCTATCAGCAAGGAACTGTTAAACCACCCGCGATACTGATCATGACCCTCAATATATACATCAGCAGGCCATGGCATAGAATTCTCTTTTCCCAAAATATTATGGCTCGCTCCGGATTCAAACCAGACATCAAGAATATTATTTTCCTTATTGAAACGGCTCGAACCGCATTGGGGGCATTTTGTTCCGGCAGGGAGAATTTCTTCTGGTTTCTTTGTATACCAGCTGTTGGATCCTTCATGTAAAAACATATCAGCAACTTTACGAGTTATAGATTCATCCGCTAAAATCGATCCGCATTCCCTGCAGATGAAGGCCGGTATAGGAACCCCCCACATCCGCTGTCTTGAAATGCACCAGTCAGGACGAACCTGTATCATGTTGGCAATTCTTTCTTCTCCCCAGGAAGGGATCCAGTTAATTTTTTTTATCCCCTCTAAAGTTTTATCCCTTAATCCACTTTCATCCATTGATATAAACCATTGTGCGGTAGCTCTGAATATCACCGGATTTTTACATCTCCAACAATGGGGATAAGAATGTACAATATCAGGGCTTCTCCATAGAGTTCCATTTTTCTTTGCATCCGTTATGATCAACTCATTTGCTTCGAATACATTCATGCCCTTATATTTTTCAACCTCAGAGGTAAAATTTCCATCTGCATCCACCGGCGTATAGACATCCAATCCATATTTCATTCCAGTCAGATAATCTTCATGACCATGGCCGGGAGCGGTGTGGACACAACCGGTTCCCTGTTCAAGGGTGACGTAATCTGCCAGCACAAAAATAGAATCACGATCGATAAAAGGATGCCGGGCTTTAAGACCTTCTATTTCTTTTCCTAAAAAATTCAATAGGATCTTGGGCTCTTTAAATTCAAGTTCCTCGCTGAGTAAGGGTATGAGCCGCTTAGCTGCAATATATACTTCTCCATTAACCTCAAATGCGGAATATTCAAACTCCGGATGAAAGGCGATCGCGAGATTTGCAGGTAGAGTCCAGGGTGTGGTCGTCCAGATCAGGATAGACACATTCTTATCCTTTAATTCCGGGAACTTTTTCGAAAGGTCAGATTTAACCGGAAATTTCACATAGATAGAGGGAGACTTGTGTTCTTTATATTCGATCTCAGCTTCTGCCAAGGCCGTCTTACAGTGGGTGCACCAGTAAACTGGTTTCTTCCCTTTATAGATATTTCCGGATATAAAAAAGTCTGCCAGAAAATTCAGGACTTCTGCTTCATATGAAGGATCCATGGTCAAGTAAGGTTTTTTCCATTCCCCGAACACTCCCAATCGCATAAACTGCTTTCTCTGAACATCGACATACTTTAATGCATAATCTTTACATTCTTCCCTAATATCAATAACGGTCATATTCTTCTTGCTCTCGCCTAAGATCTGATCGACTTTGATCTCAATAGGAAGTCCATGGCAATCCCATCCTGGGCGATATCGGGCTAGATATCCCTGCATGGTTTTGGTTTTAACTATAAAATCCTTGAGGATCTTATTCAGGGCTGTCCCTAAATGGATATTTCCATTGGCATAAGGTGGACCATCGTGGAGGACAAATGTGGGTCTTCCTTCTCTAATCTTTAAAATTTTCTGATAGAGATCCATTTTTTCCCATTTTTCCAGGATCTCGGGTTCTTTTTGTGCCAGTTTTGCTTTCATAGAAAACGAAGTGCTGGGCAGGTTCAAAGTCTCTTTTATCTTGTCGTAATCTGCCATCTTTTTCTCCCAATACTTAGAGCATCTAATTCAATCCTGAATTATATTATACAAATTCCAAATTGGATATCTGGATAAATGGAAATATTTTATAATTTTACAGGAAAATGTCAACCTAACACTGCCACATTTTTTCGTTATTTTCAATTCTTATTTCAGACTGACAAGGCCAAATTTTACAAATATAAAAATGGACAAGTGAATGAGAGGATGTGCGAAAGAGTGAATGAGTATAGCCAAGTTGAAATATGACTGGCAAATATACTGATCCTGGGTTATTTAAGCGTTGAGATTGGTGCAGCAACGAGGCGCAGGCAGGTGAAGCTGTATATGTAATACCGCGAACCTGCTAAGCCGAAGTTGATGTGCCAAGATCGACGCTTAAATAACCCAGGATCTAGTAGTAGTACCAGATGGTCTTATAATCCTGCAAATCCTCCCCTATCGATTTCAGTCT
>CAZLBV010000155.1:0-18425 GCA_964557845.1 uncultured Eubacteriales bacterium
GTTGACACAGATGACAGTTAATTCCATGTTTCTCCTGGCGGCATGAATGAGGTGATTGCCTCCGATTCCCGCGATATCTCCGTCACCACTGAAAACAACCACCTTAATATCCGGATTTGCCAGTTTCAGCCCGGTGGCAAAAGGAATAGCTCTCCCATGAGTCGTATGAAATGAATCCATCTTGACATATCCGGCAACCCTGCCGGTGCATCCTATTCCTGAAACCACGGCAACTTTATCCAAGTCTTCATTGTTCTTCTTTAAAGCTTCAGCAAAAGAAGTGACTACTGTTCCTATTCCACATCCCGGACACCATATATGAGGGATGCGATCCATTCTAAGGATGCCCTCCATTGGATTCTTGAATTCACTTTGTTGTTCTTCGTTCGTCATTTGACTGCCTCCTTGATGGCATTGGTTATGTCGTTGGGATCGTGGACCCAGCCTCCGCAATGGGGAACGGATACAACTTTACATCTTTCTGCAGCATGACGTTCGACTTCCATAACGATCTGACCGATATTTAGCTCAGGAACTACGATCGCTTTTACCTGGGAGGAGAGTTCTTTTATGCGTTTTTCAGGAAAAGGCCAGACGGTGATCAATCTCAATCTCCCAACTTTTATTCCAGCGTTTTTTGCCTGCTGAACTGCCCTGTAGGCCACTCTGGATGTAATTCCATAGGAAAGGACTATTACCTCTGCATCATCTATATCGTCTTCCTCCAGAATAATGATCTTATCTGCATTGTTTCTTATTTTATCGATAAGATGCCGAACACACACGTCCTGGCATTCCGCATTGATAACTGGATAACCTCTTTCATCGTGAGTCAATCCAGTGGTATGAAAACGATATCCATCTCCAACCTTGACAAAAAATGGAATCCCATCTGTATCATTCTTGTAAGGTAAGTATTCATCCCTGGGGCCGGTATACCATTTCCGTTCCACTAATTCAATTTCATCTGCGGGAGGAATCACAACTTTCTCATGCATATGACCGACACATTCATCTGTCATTATCATGACCGGCACTCTGTAAATTTCAGATAGATTGAATGCTTTAATGGTAAGATCAAAACATTCCTGAGGGGAATCAGGAGAGAGCGCAATTATCTCATAATCACCGTGAGATCCGTACTTAGCCTGCATCATATCTTGTTGGGCTGTCAGAGTGGGAAGACCGGTAGAAGGTCCCCCTCTTTGAACATTGGCAATCACCAGCGGTGTTTCCATCATACAGGCCAGCCCCAAGTTTTCCATCATCAATGAAAAACCAGGCCCTGATGTTACTGTCATGGCTTTTTTTCCACCCCAGACCGCTCCGATCAAAGATGCGATCGATCCCAATTCGTCTTCCATTTGAATAAAAATTCCGCCGACTTTGGGAATTCTTTCTGAAAACCTTTCTGCAGTTTCTGTGGATGGAGTGATGGGGTATCCGCCGAAAAACCGGCATCCGGCTGCCAGGGCTCCTTCAGCAAGAGCAAAGTCTCCATCTAAAAAATGAGCACCTGTTAATACTCCCTTAGGATCTGCTTTGGACATTTTCACCTTCTTCCTCCTCTTTCTTGATGGTAACAAATATGGCAAATTCTGGACATATTGTCTCGCACAGCTGACAATAGCAGCAGTTCCCTTCGTTTTTTACGTAAGGAGGGTGATAGCCCTTGATGTTGTAATCTTCAGATAATTCAAGGACATCCCGCGGACAGTATTCTACACAAAACCCACATCCTTTACATCTGTCTCTAATGATGTGGATCTCTCCTTTAATAGGTTTTAAATCTCCAAAATAACTCATGGCTACCTCAAATCAATCCTTTTTCCCTTAAGATTGGCTTAGGATCAATATAATGCAGATCAAATCTTAGGGCTTCTTCCGGGCAACCTAATGCAATTGCCATAAACTGGGAAAAATAAAGGATTGGGATATTTATAAAATCTGGATAGATTTCAAGAGTTTGTTTTTGCCTTTGATCAAGGTTATAGGCGCATAAAGGACAGCTTACCGCTATAACTTCAGCTCCTTGCTGCTGGGCAGATTTTACGATCTGATAGGTCCGCTGTGCAATAATTTCCGGTTTGTCGACGGTTTGATAAGCACCGCAGCATTCTGTCTTATAGGGAAAATCGATCGGTATTGCTCCCAAGGAAGCAATCAGATCATCCATGATAGTAGGATTTTCAGGATCATCAAAGCCTACGTTTTTGGGACGAACCAAATAACACCCATAGTAACTGGCGACTTTAAGGTTTTTCAGAGGTTTCTTTACCTGATCGGCGATCTTGGCAAAAGTAAGTTCGTTTTTAAGGTATTCCAAAAGATGAAAGACAGTGACATCACCCTGATATTTTACCTCTTCTTCGTACATAAGCTCATTGACCGTCTCTAGATCATCCGGGTTTTCTTTCATTCTTAGGTTAGCTCTTTTTAAAGTATTATAGCAGATCGCACATAGAGTCATGACTTGGTTGCTGTTAGCTTCTTTAACCCGGATCAGATTACGAATAGGGGCCAGGTGATGGATGAGGTCATCTGTTGATAAAGAAAATACAGTCCCGCAGCAGTTCCATCTCTTTAGTTCCTCTACCTCGACGCCAAGGTTTTTTAAAGAGCAAAGCGCAGAATCTTCGAAATTTTTAGCATGGTTTTTTAATGTACATCCAGGATAATAAGTTAATTTCATTCTGATGATTCCTCGCAATATTGGGATATTTGTAAGCTTGCATTATTCCCAGAAGACTATGATGTGAATTTACGAAAATTGCTGATCAAGGCAATGGGAGGTACATCTCCTTTCTCAGAATCATTCAGCTTGTTGATCTCGACATGGTCCTTACGTTTTCGTAAAAGGATTTGCCTGATGGCTTCGACGACCTCGGCAATGTTGATACCTTTGGGGCAGCGGGTGTTGCAGGTCATACAGGAAGCACAGATCCAGATGGATTTACAATTCATTAGTTCTTCTTTCATACCGAGTTGAGCAAAACGAATCATTTGATTGGGGAGAATATCCATATAAGATACAGCAGGGCATCCGGCAGAACATTTTCCGCATTGATAACAGTCCAATAAGTGTTGACCACTGAGTTTTTCGACTTTTTGAACAAAGGGATCGTTGATAGTCTTTCGGGAAATGTTAATGCGCATCTTATCCAACCTTACTTTAGGAATTTGATGCCTTATTTTATTCTATAAAGGCATAAAAAAATACTATATATATAAACAAGACAGTAAATCACAATTGCCCATACCTGTCAAGAATATAAGCAAAATTAATTTAACTTTGTATGATGGAGTGAATAGATCGCGCTGAAAGAGTTCAGGATAATGAGATAGCGAAGAAGTATCTGTAAACCAATAAGGGGGATGAGCAAAGAAGAAGCAAAAAGAGCTCCGATAAAAGAACCCAAAAGATCAATTCCATATCCGGTACCGAAGTTTTTTTTGCGCTCAAGATAGAGATGATTCAGCACGATAAAAAGATACCCGCTTAAGCTTCCCATTATGAAGAGGAATAAGAAAAAGAAGATCTCGGGAGGTTTGGATGTAAAGAGAGAATAAAGTAGGATCAGCATAATGACAAATAACAACTGAATCATCGGAATGTGAACGGATTTTTTTTGTGTTTTTGCTGCCAGTGCCGATCCGGCTGCTAAACCAAGCATAAAGAAAGCAAAGAGGAGAGCGATCTTTTTATAGAGATATCCGTAGTAGACTTGGAAAGATATAATAACCAGGATTTCCGCAACCAAAGTAGTCAGTCCCACCACCGCCAGAGGCATAAGAAGAAAAAAGGAACGCTTCCTTTTAAAACCTGAATAGAGAAAAGCCATGAGGACCAGAATAAGCGGGAAGTCGAGCAGCCAGAATATATCTGTTCTACTCAGGAAGGTGAATATTTTGCCTTCTATGCTGAGAAATTGTTTTGCCCAAAGTACAGAGTTGAAAAAATAACTTATGGGTTTTAGGTCGGTGTTCAAAGAACCGGTTTTTTCCAGGATCTTATCTTTTAAGAAATCTATTCGAAAATGATCGAGCCGGATAGGAAGCAGCTGGGGGTTTATATATTTGTTTTCTATTTGCCAGGCTTTGATCCGCTGGCTTAGTTCCGATTCATTTAGAGTAATGGGATTTAAAGAACCTAGGAAAATATTTGAAGGGCCGGGAATGATCTCGATATTAGGAAAAGCGGTGTTTAGGGATGCGTAGAGGGATGAGAGATAATTCTGCAGTTCAGTACTGATATAGTTTTCTGCGGAGGAAACTCTAAAGGAAAAGTACCCGGGATTATTCAAATGCTGTTTTGCCATCTGGAAGAATTCTACGGTATAAAAGCGGTTTATTTGAACTGTTGCAGGATCAGGGAGGTTTAACAGGATTATGTCATATTGTTTTTTAGTTTGGTTTAAAAAAGATCTTCCGTCCTGATAGTAGATCTCGACCCGGGGATCATGAAATTGGGAGGTTTCAGTTTCTGGCAAAATCGTTTTTGATAAACTGATTATCGTAGGATCGATCTCAACGTAATCTACATGGGTTTGAGGATATTTCAGAACCTCAGAAAGTGAGCCACCTGCTCCCCCTCCTATAAGAAGAACGTCCCTGGCCTCCGGAAATTGAAGTAAGGTGAAGTGGACAGACTCTTCTGAAGTATAAGGATCCGGATAGGAATAGACCGGCAGCCCATTATTGTAGAGATCGATCTGTTCTTTTGACTGGATCATCTGTAATTTGCCATAGGGAGTGTCTTTAGTCTCAACCAGATTAAATGGTTTCCAGAAAACTTTCTGGGTGAAATCATCGGCAAGAAAAAAGATGCATAAAAAAATTAAACTCGCTGTCAATACAGCAATTTGTTTTCTCTCCCGGAATATGCAATAGATGGCTATGGCGACCAGAGCCCCGAGTAAAGCAGATGCTTTCCAGTTGGACAGAAAGGGCACCATAAAAAAATGGACCAGGATGCCACCACATGCCGCTCCCAGGGACTCCCATAAATAAACAAGTGTAATGTTCCCTTCGGAGAAATGAACATTAAGCACAAACAATATCCCTAAAGGAAAGCTGATCAAGAGTGTCAACATTAGCGCGGTTATAAAGGATGGAAAAATCCCGATGACTTCACCTGGAAGGATTCCGAATAAGAACCGGGAGAATCTCAGAAGGATCAAACTGAAAAAGAAAAAAAAGATAACAATATAGTACCAGGAAGAAAAAGCATTTCTCCGTATATGCAATTTGTCTGCGAAAAGACTGCCGATTCCGGCCCAAAACAGCCAGGAAGCCAGGATCAAAGCAAGAATTATTTCATTTCCAAAAAAATGGACAATGAATTCCCGCATAAGATAGATCTGAAAGGATAATGAAGTTAATCCTAATAGAAAAGCCGTGGTTTTCTTTTTCAATCAGTCGACCTTTACCTCCAAACTCCGGGAATGGGGCAGCCGCAGCTGCTGCATTTTCCGTCTTTGACCTGGTTGTCAAGGATCGCATAGACATTTCGTTTTATGAGTGTTTGTCCACATTGAGGACAATATGTATTTTCCGCGTGATGACCTGGAACATTGCCGATGTATACGAATTGAAGTCCTGCTTTGCGGGCTGTTTCCCAAGCTTTCTCCAGAGTAGAGATCGGGGTAGGTGGTAGATTCTTGAGTAGATACATGGGATGGAAACGGGAGAAATGAAGGGGAACTGACGGTCCGATCTCTTTAAGGAGCCAGTCACTGAGACGGCGTATCTCATCAGGATCATCATTTAAGGTGGGAATAACAAGATAGACTATTTCCAGCCAAACATCGCTTTTAGCTATGATCTTGATCGCATCTAAAACAGGTTTCAATTCACCCCTTACGTATTCGGTGTAGAAATCCTGAGTAAAAGCTTTCAGATCGACTTTTATGCCGTCAACGACATCAATGAGTTTGATAAGCGGTTCAGGATTGACATGCCCTCCGGTAACAACCACATTTTTTAATCCCATGGTATGGGCTTCAACCGAGGTGTCGTACATGTATTCATAGAATATGATTGGTTCAGAATAGGTATATGCAATTATTGGGCATTTATTCTTCTGGGCAGAGCTTATTACCTGTTTTGGAGGGAAGTCAAAGTGATTGATCTGCTCTGGGCGAACCTGGGAGATCTCCCAATTCTGGCAGAATTTACAGTTGACATTACATCCGGCGGTAGCGAAAGAAAGGGTGCGTTCGCCGGGTAAGAAATGAAATAACGGTTTTTTTTCAATGGGGTCGATCTGAGCAGTGCAGGCCTTTCCGTAGACAAGAGTATAATAAACGCCATCTCTGTTTTCTCTGACGCCGCAATAGCCTCTTTCTTTGTCGCCTAACTTACAAAATCTTGGGCATAACGTACACCTGACCTCCCTGTCCGGATGTTTTTCATAAAACATGGCTTCAACCTGGGATAAGTTCGGTTGCTCGGCATAAATGATCCCATCTCCCAGCAGTGAGGATGGCATGGCACCGGCAGCGAACCCGACGGTTCCCGCAGTTTTTATAAATTCTCTTCTTTTCATATCTCTTTTTCTATTATTTCAATTTTATTGGGATTTGCATACCCTAATCCCATTTTTTCCGCAGTTTTTAGATAACCGGGTTCTCTTTTTTCTTCGCTCAGAGAGGGGAGTCCTTTCTTTGCTCTTAAACTTTCGATCATTTGCCATCCCGTATAATCCACAGCAACAGGATCCAATCCGAATATGAGAGATTCTTGCCTGTCCAACCAGGCAGGATGAAGAGAAGGGCCGCGATGGTATTGGACTTCCAGACAATCGAGGATCGACAATTTGTGTTTTTTCTTGATATGGTCTGTGTCGAAAAGTTCAGCTACAAACGGATCACAGTTGAAATCATGATATTTATTCGGATTGTGGACCGCACCATAATAATTTTTCATGCCCGCTGTGATTCCGGCCAAGCCATGATCCTTGAGCAGAGCTAAACTGATGGAGTTGGAGACCAGTCTAGACTGGATGGAGGAAAAGAGGCTGCCGATATTCAGATGGGAAGTCAGTTCTCGATCGTAACCAACTCCGGACATGTCTGTTCCGTATATATTGATCTGATGCCGGTCTTTACGCAGCCTATATCCTGCGTCTATGAGTTCGCGATTTGTCCGGTCCCAGATAATGATATTATTTGCTTTCAGGCCTTGCTCTTCGAGAGTTTTCGCCAGAGCCAAAGCTGTTTCCGGACGAGTGGTGAGTTTGAAGCCACCGATAGTGTTTATCTTGATACCGGTATTTTTGTCTTTATTGAGATCAAAAGTATGGCTTTCGGAAGATCCTGTTATCTGAGATAAACCTAGTTTCATCATCTTGTAAACCACAGTGCTGTCTACCTTTCTATCAGGTAAAAGAACACCTCGAGCCTTGATAATGAATACTTTCGAGACCGTGTCCATATTTTTAAGGTACCCCTGATTGTAAATCTTGTCAACCAGTTGTCAAATAATCCAATAGAGTTTATATTAATAGATATAATTTTATGATTTAGATTAACATGTGAGGTTAAAAGCAATGACAAAAAGAATCTTAATATCTATTATTCTATCTATCACATTGTGTTCAGTATATTCAGCTAGAATGTCAGGATCAGAAGAAGTCTCTGCCTCCAAATTAACCGGCCTTCTTCCTGATGTGGAGAACTGGGAAAAAAGTGATGATTCACAAAGCTATTATCCTGAGAATTTATTTGAATACATCAATGGTGCTGCTGAAATTTATTTGGCTTATGAGTTCAAAGAGTTATTGGTAGCTCAATTCGATCATGAAAACTCTGAGGCGAGCATATCGATTGAGATCTATGATATGGGTGAACAAAAGAATTCTTTTGGAATTTACAGTGTGGAACGTTATCCGGACAATCAATTCGTACCGGTTGGGATCCAGGGTTATACTGAGGAAGGGATCTTGAATTTTTTGATAGGGGATTATTACATAAAAGTGTTTTGTTTTGGCTGCAGTGGAGATTCTTCTGATGCCCTTATGGATTTTTCTAAGGATATAGCTGACAAGGTTGAAAATAAAGGATCCCTGCCTCCTTTGCTTGGTGTTTTTCCCCGAGAGGGAAAAATTGAAAACAGCGAGAAATTTATTCTAAGGAATTTTTTGGGTTACGGTTTTTTACATAATGGGTACTTGGTTAATTATAAAACATATGATCTTGAATTTGATTGTTTCCTGATCGAAGGCCGGAATGAAGAAGATGCAGAGCAAATGTTAAACCAATATCTGCAATCAAATTCTAATGTGCAGGAGAATCCTGATGCTGGTAAAGTGATAAAGATCGAAGACCGCTATTATAAAAATATCTTTTTACTAAGGTTGGATAAATATATATGCGGGGTTATGAAGATAAAAGATGGATCAGAAGAATTGGGTGAAAAGTATTTAGAGGACATGAGTAAGAACCTTAACGAATTGATATGAATTCTCTAAATTAATGAACCCGGATTATTCATAAAAAATGCCGCTGGTGCTATTTGGTAGTTCAGTCAAGTTTATCCGCGAAGTATTCTTTGACCACTTCAAACGCAGCCATAAGTTTGTTTAACGCTTCTTCTGCTCGTTTGATATCTTTTTCCCTGCCGGCCATCTCCATGTCTAAGGATGCAGCTTGCATATAAGTCAAGCTTAAGTTAGCTGAAGAACCTTTTAAACTGTGCCCAATTTCCTGAATCTGTGAATAATCTTCCTCCTCGATCGCCGATTTTAGTTCTTGGGATTTTTCTTCATAATCATCAACATAGATATTGATGAGTTCATACAAAAATTCTTCGTCGTTTCCTGTTCTATCCAGAGCAGACTCAAGATCAATGGGAATTTTTGTGGGATTATCTTTTTTTTCGTCCATATTTTATCCTTTTTATTATTATACTTAAATTAGATCAAAGCGCAACATAACAATTTCTTCCCTTATTTTTAGCCTGATAGAGGGCTTTATCGCTGATACTGACCATGATTTCGGATGTGACTTTTTTTAGTTTATCCGTAGAAGTCAAGCCAATGCTAACAGCGATTTTTACCGGGCCCGCTTGAGTTTCGACTGGAGTGCCGGAAATCCTTCTGAGAAGACGACCGGCTACATTCTTTCCGAATTCCCACGTGCAGCTGGATAAGACTATAAAAAATTCGTCGCCACCATATCTGCCTATTTTATCATAGACGCGCAATTCATCTTTCAGCCTGGCAGCTACTTCTACCAATACTTCATCCCCGACTTGATGTCCATAGGTGTCATTGATATTTTTAAAATGGTCAATATCCAGCATAAGAGAGCTTAGACTCGAGTCGGTACGATAAGACCGGGCGATCTCTCCAGTAAGCTCATCCAGTATAGCAACCCTATTTAAGAGATTTGTAAGGCCATCATGCATAGCCAATTCTTGAAATTTCTGCCTGGCCATTCGGAGCTCATGCTCCAATTTAATGATCCTTTCTCCCGTCTTCAAACGCGCTCTTAACTCAGAAGGATTGAATGGTTTTGTGATGTAATCATCTGCACCGGCATTCAATCCACTGATAATATCTTCCGGACAGTTTTTTGAGGTTAGAAGGATCAGATAAACATAGGGTTCTTGATTTTCCGCTCTTATTTTTTGGCATAATTCGATTCCTGAGAGTTTGGGCATCATCCAATCAAGAATAGCTATCTGAATGTCTTTGGATTCCTGGTAAATTTTCCAAGCAACGGCTCCGTCATGAGCTTTTGATACTTCAAATCCCCAATCTTTAGTGTGTTTTTCTAATAATTTACCGGAAACCCGGTCGTCTTCGGCTATAAGCAGATGGATTTTCTTTTTATCAATTGAGTTCATTCTATCCTGTTTGTTAAGCCATGAATCGATTTTTTTTCATGCTGGGATTCTATCTGAAATGGGATAAGAAAGCCATACAAGATATATCCAGATAAAATATCAATTGATTATTTAATAGTTTCATTATAGACGACAGCTCGATTTCTTCCTGATCTTTTTGCTATGAGTAATGCGGCGTCACTTGCATCTATCAATTCCTCACCGGTTGCATTCGGCAGGTCTTCAGATGATATGCCGCCAACACTTACATTAACTTCCAGTTCAAGGTTATCGATCAAGAATTTTTGTTCGGAAATAGATCCGATCATGCGCTGGGCTAATTTTGTTATATTTTCAGAACAAAGGTGAGTCACAATGATAAGAAATTCATCTCCTCCATACCTGCCTACTTTATCATATTTACGGAGAGGTTTTTTCAAACGGCTGGCAACTTCGCTGAGGATCTTGTCGCCGATGATATGCCCGTAGGAATCATTCACTATTTTAAAGTGATCTATATCTACCATAAAAACACCAACTGGTTGTTCAGACCTTTGGCCCCTTTCCAACTCTTCTTCAAGCAGGTCCAGTATTTTTTTTCTGTTCCATAGTTGAGTTAAGGAATCAATGGAGGCAGATTTAATCCTGGCGTCTTCTCTTCGAATGATTTTTTCGCCCTTTTGTAATCGGATTTTTAGTTCGGGAAAATAAAAAGGTTTGGTTATGTAATCATCTGCTCCTGCCGTTAGCCCATGCACGATATCGTCCTGATTATCTTTTCCCGTAAGAAGAATAACATATATGTACTCTTCCATTTTTTGTTGGACTTCATGACGGATCTTTCTGCAGATCTCAATTCCGTCCATTTTAGGCATCTCCCAGTCTAGTATTGCCAGACGGATTTCACCTGATTGAATAGTATCCCAAGCATCTTCTCCATTTCCGGTTGCCTCAACTTCATATCCCCAATCCAGTATATTTCTTACTAATGCATTTCTTGATATAACATCGTCTTCTGCTATGAGTACTTTCATTCCTCTTCCTTTAAACTAAGACTAATCCCATAAAATATTCTTTATAATTTTAGTAAAATAAGATCAAAGGTCAATCGTCTTTTAAGATGAAAATAGGGGTGATATTAAGAAATTGATTTTAAGTGAAAATAGAATATAATAGAAAAAATGCAAGGCAATAAAATAATATCAGTATCGCTGGTCATAATAGTAATTTTCCTATGCGGAGTTGTGCTGCGGGAAGCCCGGTCTATTTTTTTTCCGTTCTTTCTGGCGGTTTTTCTTTCCTTTATACTCTCTCCCTTACTCGATTTGCTTATGAAGATCAAAATACCTAAGAGTCTATCTATAATTTTTCTGATTTTTATAACATTCCTTGTCATATATCTTCTTGGAAGCTTATTTTATTCCAATGGAAAAGATTTTGCCAATGAGCTTCCGAAATACGGTCAAAAGGTGAATAACATTCTAGACTCTATTCATTCCCGTTTGAAAACCCAGTTTCCGAATCTTAAACCTTTGGATTGGATGGATCAGCTGGATCTGGGAAAGATAGGAATATTCATCTTCTCTTCCATGGGCCCATTCTTTTCTTTTATATCTAATCTTTTTCTTGTATTCATCTTTTTACTCTTTATTTTGGCTGGCCGGGGAAATATAATCATTAAGGTTGAAAAATATCTGAGCAAGAAACAAGCTGCTCAGATCTTTGAGGTGATAAAGAAAATAGACAGTCAGATACAAAGATATCTGGCTATCAAGACACTGGTGAGTTTCATTACCGGTCTGCTGGCGGCGGTTGTTTTAATCGCATTTGGGGTTGAATTTGCCATTGTATTTGGATTTTTAACTTTCCTGTTGAATTATATTCCTAATATTGGATCATTTATTGCAACTGTTTTTCCGGTTGTCATCGCAGCCTTTCAGTTCGAAACCATTTGGCCGGCCTTCTGGATACTGATTATTCTTATTCTTATCGAGCAGGTGATGAGCAATTTCGTCGAACCCCGCTTGATGGGACAAGGATTAGGATTGAGTCCTCTTTTTGTGCTTTTTGCCTTGTTTTTTTGGGGATGGTTGTGGGGTATAGCAGGAATGATCCTGGCTGTCCCAATTGTTGCGATCATGAAAATCATATGCATGAATGTTCCTGGATTGAAGCTCTTGGCAGTTTTAATGAGTAAAGATTAGAGGCCGAAGAAGTAAACCTTATTACTTCTAGATGATTAAATATTCTGGGGGGAATTTTTTAATCTTGAGAACCTGTGCTCAAGTTGGTCTAAATAATTTCTTTGGTTTAATTTATTGCCCATGTAGTAATTTACATTGAGTCTGATCCACTCTAAACATTCAATTTTTTCCTCTTTAGTGTAGTGCTGATATTCACCGGGGATTATAATTCTTTTTTCATACCGGCAGGTTTCAGTAGTTTGAAATAGCGCTTCTCCCAATTCGTTTTTTTGTTTCTTCAGCTCTCTGGTATCAGGAATGATCAACCGGCTTTTCCCCTTTTCCACTTTTTCGCGGGTATAGCTCAAGGCAAACAATATATCTTTATCCGTGAGTTGACTGTTTCTGCCGATTTCATGCAAAGTGTTTTCGAGATTGAACACCAGCCATGCCAGCCGCTCGTCCTGTAAAACGTCAGGTTCAGGAAAAAGTTTTTTCTTTTCTGAGGCTGCTCGTTTTTCGATAAACCGTTTATCCTGATAAGGCTTATGTTTTGTCAAAAAAATACAATCAGCAGGGCAGTTGATCTCTTTACCTCTTAATGTCCCGCAGCACAGGCTGCAAATCGACTCTCCCAGTGCCGGGCATTTTCTTTTAGCTTTTCTTTTTTTGCACAGGTAGCATTTAGTCATTGTTTTAATAATATTATAGTAAGCATTAGATGGCAATGATCATCATTTTTTGCAGTTTGGGTTGGTTTCAGCAGGTGAGGTGAAATGCGCCGATCGTTTTTTTGGTAAGATGATTTTCATTGAATAATTTAACTGCTTTTGCGGTTTTCGCTGTGATTATCGAGATATTCTTTTGTTTGCATAGCTCGAAGACTTCCTGGTCGATCTTAACTAACCCATAATAGCCGGTCCCTATGACCAGAACTTCAAATGTGAAGGCAAATACTTCAGAGAGGTCATCCACGCTAATTCTGTGACCGCTGGCTCTCCACCAGGGGGAAAAGATCTGGTTGGGAAGGATGATCAAGTCTTTAGTAAAGACCTGTCCCTGGATTTTCATTTTTCCGAATGAGTATGAATCGATCATTTTTTCTTGAGAAGAAAGGTGTCGTCAGTAAAGGCCTTAAATTTCTTTTTTAGCAGGCTTTTGAGAGCTTTTTGTGCCGCTTTCATTTCAGCTTCTTTTTTGGAGCTGCCCTTAGCCTTGGCCAGCTGTTGGCTGTGCGCAAAAACTTCCACTGTGAATACTTTTCTATGGTCCGGTCCTTTGGTCGTTATTATTTTATAGACTGGAGAGGCATTATTTTCTCTTTGAAGATGTTCTTGAAGAGCAGATTTATAATTATTGACAAAAAAATTATTTAAGTTGATCTTTTTAAATAGAAATTCCAGATTCGGAACTATCAGCATTTCTGCCTTATCGATCCCACCGTCCAGATACAAGGCTGCGACGACAGCTTCAAAGGCTCCGGCTAAAATACTCCTTTTTTTTCTGCCTCCGCTTTTTTCTTCACCCTTTCCGAGAAAGATATACTTATCCAGTTTAATCTTTTTAGAAAAATAGAATAGAGCCGTGGTGCTTCCCGCGGTTGATTTTAGTTTGGACAGTTCTCCCTCCGAGAGTTCAGGGTAGGCAGAGCAAAGATATTTGGCCAGGATCATACCTAAAACTGAATCGCCAAGAAATTCTAAGACCTCATTATCGGTGAGTGATTCTCCTTGATTTTCATAGGCATAGGAACGGTGGGTCAAAGCCTGATAAAGAAGTTCTTTATTGTTGAAGTTATAACCTATTTTTTTTTCGAACCCTATCAGTTTGTTCTTAATATCATTGTTTAATTCATTCACGAGGCAACACCTAACTAGAAAAAGTCGGAATAAATACCGATAAGATTGAAATCCATTTCAATCAATTTTTATCCTACCATTAAAACACTATCTCATTAGAAGGGATACTTTATTTTCCCTCCAATAATGGTTATCTCAGGAGAACCTTTCACCAGCCATCCATCAAAAGGGCAATTCCTCGCTTTCGAATGAAAAGTAGAAACATCGATCTTCACTTTTTTTTCTAGATCGAGTATGGTCAGGTCAGCATCGGCGCCCGGTGAAATTTTCCCTTTATGGTTAAAACCGATAAGCTCGGCAGGTCTTGTGGAGAACATTTCTATCAATTGATTGATCGAGATCAAACCGGTATGGACCAGTTTATCGATCAGCAAGGGAACAGCCGATTCTAATCCGATGATCCCAAAGGGAGCAGAATCTATCTCGACAGATTTTTCATCGGGAGTGTGGGGAGCATGATCAGTGGCAAAGACATCTATCGTTTTACTTTTTACAGCTTCTATGAGTGCAGTGATATCCTCTTGGCTTCTTAGAGGCGGGTTGACCTTTAAGTTCGGATCATAGGTTTGTAAAGATTCGTCCGAAAGGAGTAAATGATGAGGAGTGACTTCCGCACTGACTGCGATGCCTTTTTTCTTAGCATTTCTGATAAGGTCAACGCTTCCTTTTGTAGATACATGGGAAATATGAATACCGGTTACTGCCTTTTCAGCTAAAATTATATTCCTCGAGATAATGATCTCTTCCGCAGAGGAAGGGATGCCTTTTAGACCGAGGAGGTTTGAGTAATACCCCTCATGCATGACCCCGTTTTTACTCAAATTCTTATCTTCGCAGTGATCAGAGATCAGAACATTCAATGTTTTGGCATGCTCGAGAGCATGCCTCATAACTCTGCTGTTCATCACTGTATTTCCATCGTCGGAAAATCCTATGGCACCGGCATCGACCAGGTCAGCCATTTCAGTTAGAGTCTCTCCTTTAGAACCCTTGGTGATGGCTGCAAAGGGAAAAACGTTGGCTAAATTCTGTTTTTCGGCCTCTTGTATGATATATTTGGTGATAGCGGGATTATCGTTAACCGGAGTTGTGTTAGGCATACATAAGATGGTAGTAAAACCGCCCCTGACGGCGGCCTTAGTCCCGCTGGCAATGGTTTCCTTTTCTTCCTGGCCCGGTTCTCTCAAATGAACATGCATATCTATGAAACCAGGAGCTATGATGTATTTGGATGCATTAATGGTTTTAGTCACCTCTGCATCTATCTTTTTTTCAACCGCCTGAATCTTATCGTCTTTGATCAGAACATCCATAACTGCATCTAAACCAGAACCAGGATCGATTACTCTTCCCTGCTTAATCAGAATTTTCACCTTTTTTTTCCTATCAAGAATAAGTAAAGGGCTGCGTTTCCGGCAGCGATCCTATTTTTAACCTGTTTAATCATCTCGCTTTATCGATTCCAGGAGGCTCTACGATCAGAACTTCATCGCGTTCATCTATTTCTTCCAGACGGAGCTGAACCAGCTCTCGCCGGGAAGTGGGAAGGAATTTTCCAACATAATCTGCCCGGATCGGAAGCTCCCTGTGTCCCCGGTCGATCAGTATCAACAATTGAATTGTTTTCGGCCGGCCGAGATCTATCAAACTATCCATGGCTGCACGAATTGTGCGGCCGGTGAATAAGACATCATCAACTAATAGAACATCTTTATCTGATATAGAAAAATCGATCTCGGTTTTTTTTACCGGATTCTGTTCTTCTGGTCCTGAATAATCATCCCGGTATAGAGTAATGTCTAAGACCCCTACCTGGATCTTGACTTTTTCCATATCTTTGATTAATTTTGCAATTCGTTTGGCGAGATAGACACCTCTTGTTTTGATCCCTACGATCACCAGGTTTTTAAGATCCCGGTTACGTTCAGTGATCTCAGTCGTCATCCTGTGAAGGGCTCTGTTGATCTTTCTGGCATCCATTATTTTAGCTTTAACTTTAACCTCGTCCATTGTCTAACTCCTGCTCTTGAAATAAGACCGGTCATTCGACTCGTCTTTTAGTTCAGGCCAAGAAATCCTCTAGTTCAATTTTCATGAGTGATAAAAAGAACTGTGCTCTCTAGATAAATATGAACATGCTATATCTTTTTTAAAAAGTCAAGCGTTCCCCATCAGAAAGGCGGTCGAAATATGATCTGGCTGTTTTAATATCATTTTTTATCTGGATGGATAATTCTTGGGTTGATTCGAATTTTTTTTCATTCCGGATTTTTTTCAAGAACCGGAGATTTATTTTTTGAGAATACAGATCACCTTCAAAATCGATAAGATGGGATTCTACCTGAATCTCACCATGGTTGAAGGTTGGATTTATCCCGATATTAGTGACTGAGGGACACTGTACATTATCCAAAATGGCAGATGTAATATATACTCCATAAGGAACGATCTCATTCTCAGGATAAATATTGGCAGTGGGAAAACCAAGATTTTTTCCTCTTGATCTGCCTTTTATGACCTTCCCAGTGATCTCATAAGGCCTTCCTAAAAAAAGATTGGCATGTTTTATATCCCCTTGCTCCAGGTCAGATCGGATCCGGCTGCTGCTGACAATTTCTCTTTCTTTCTTAACAGGAGGTATACTCTGGACATTGAAGGGGTGATCAAGGCTCGCTTGATATAAATAGTTAATATCTCCTTTTCTATCTTTACCGAAAAAAAAGTTGGTTCCTACAATTATTTCTTTGGCATTAGATTTTTCGATGATGACCCGACTTACAAATTCATTTCTGGGCAATTCGGCGAATTCATGAGTGAAAGGAATGATCCAGATGACATCGATATTATATTTCTTAATTTCCTGGATGCGTTGCTCAATGGTCTGCAGTAATCGGATCTTCCCTTGTTCCAATACATTAGAAGGGTGGGGATCGAATGTAAGGATAATCGAAGTTAACTGTTTTTTTTCTGCAGTTGTATATAAATGCTTAATGATTTTTTGATGTCCCAGATGAACCCCATCAAAGACTCCGATGGCTATGGCAGAGGGATGAAATGGCAGGCAGTCAGTTTCGAGTCCTTTTATTACTTTCATGGGATAATATTTATGATACCTTTGATAGTTTGATAAAAAATAATACAATATTCCCTCACTAACTTCAAGGCTGGATGAATATGATGGAAGATGTAAGATCTGCGGCAAAACGTTTTAAACAATTAGTCGACATTTTGGATGTACTCAGGTCCGAGAATGGATGTCCCTGGGATAGGATGCAAAATGAAAAATCGATCCTGGATTATTTTTTAGAAGAAGTCTATGAAGCGGTTGATGCTCTTGAAAGGAATGACTCTGAATCCTTTCGGGAGGAATTAGGTGATGTTTTGCTGGAAGTAGTCTTTTTTGCACAAATATTTAAGGAGAAAGGAATATTTTCCATAGCTGATGTGGTTCACGGGATAAATCAAAAAATGATCAAAAGGCATCCACATGTTTTCGGCAAAGAGAAGATCGAGGATTCGCAGTCTGTTCAGGAAGAATGGAGCAGAAGAAAGAAAACAGAAAAAGAGCGCAGTTCCTATTTTGAAGGATTACCGGAGAATGCCCCTGCTCTTCTTATGGCATTTCAGATAGGCCGGTTAGCTTCTGTCCAAGGTTTTGACTGGGACAAACCGGCCGAGGTTATGGAAAAACTGCAGGAAGAAGTTAAGGAGCTGGAAGAGGTGGTGAAAGCTGATGACAAAACTCGTATTGCTGAAGAAATGGGTGATATTTTGTTTGCTATGGCCAATCTGTCAAGGCATCTGGAGGTAAATCCTGAGCTCGCATTAAGAAAAGCTAACTTGAAATTTATCAGACGGTTTAAATTTATTGAAAGAGAACTGGAAAAACAGGGAAAAAAGGTCGCAGATGCCGGTAAAGAGGAAATGGAGATTCTCTGGGAAAGAGCAAAAAAAGATAAACAGGATTAAATGAGAGTAGTTGCGATTGTCCTTATGCTGTTTTTTCCTGCTTTTGTTGGATAAGGCTTGCCTTTATAAAATCATCTAAGTCACCGTCAAGAACTCTCTCCACATTTCCGGTTTCTACCCGTGTCCTTAAGTCTTTGATCATCTGGTAGGGATGCAGCACATAAGAACGGATCTGGTTTCCCCAGGCTATATCGGTTTTTGCATCTTCCAGCTTCTCAAGTTTTTCCATTTTCTTTTTTTTCTCAAGTTCATATAGTCGGGCTTTGAGTACTTTCATAGCAGTAGCTTTATTTTTATGCTGAGATCTTTCATTCTGGCATTGAACAACTATATTGGTTGGGATGTGGGTGATCCTAACCGCAGAATCAGTAACATTGACATGCTGGCCGCCCCGACCCGAAGCTCGGTAAGTATCGATCCGAAGATCATCAGGATCTATCTCTATTTCGATATCCTCATCTATTTCCGGGTAGGTAAAAACCGCGACAAAAGAGGTATGGCGTTTTTTATTGGCGTCAAAGGGAGAGATGCGCACTAATCTATGAACCCCTGTTTCATGCTTAAGGTTTCCGTAGGCATAAGGGCC
>CAZLBV010000156.1:0-28508 GCA_964557845.1 uncultured Eubacteriales bacterium
GGACTGTAGCCCGGATTCACCGGCAGAAAAACATACCTGGTCTAATAAAAGCCGCAGTTGTTCTTCGGGATGCCATGCCGGAAGCCAGATTCATTATTGCCGGAAATGGTCCAATGATGGCTAAAGTAAAAAATATGATCGAACGGTTCGGGCTGGGGGAAATAATATTTCTATTAGGGGAGAGGCAGGATGCGCACAGGATAATGTCCCTGTTTGATGTATTCATTCTGCCTTCTTTATGGGAAGGTCTCCCCTATGTCTTGATGGAAGCAGGAGCCTTGGGGATGCCCGTAGTGGCTTCTAATATTGAAGGAGTTAGAGAGATAATTCAGGACGGGGAAGATGGTTTATTAATACCAAAGAATAATCCTCTGGAGATGGCAGAAGCAATAAAACAGCTTAAGTCAGATCCTAAGCTGAGGGCCGAATTGGGTAAAAGACTGCAGAAAAAAATCCAGTGCGAATTTTCCCTAACCCGGATGATCAATGAAATTGAAGAGATCTACTCGAAGTGTCAGTAAGGAGATATAATTTTTTATATTCAAAGATACAGCCTTTTTTTATTCTTCTGGGACTGCCTACGATCTATGCTTTATAAGCGCCTCTGTTTGACAATTTAAGTCGCCGATTTTATAATTTTTGCCAATGGAAAACACAAAGGTAGCCTTGGTACACGACTGGTTGACCGGTCAGCGTGGGGGAGAGAAAGTGCTGGAATCTTTTTGTAAACTTTTTCCCCATGCCCCGATCTATACACTCTTTCATTTTCCCGGATCCCAGGTTAAATTAATCGAGGATCGAAGGATAATCACAAGTTTTCTTCAGGCGTTTCCCTGGCTTGAAAAAAAATATCGTTTTTATCTGCCCTTTTATACCTTAGCTGTAGAGTTGTTTGATCTCCAGGAGTATGATCTGGTAATTTCCAGTTCCCATTGTGTGGCTAAAGGGATCATTCCAAACCCGCAGGCGCTGCATATAAGTTATGTTCATTCACCCGTCAGGTATGCCTGGAATCAATATCCTGCCTATTTTTCTGTGGATAAACTGGGAGTTTTTTCACGTTTTTTGATTCCTCCTTTGATCCATAAGCTGAGAATATGGGATGCAGTCTCATCCGACCGGGTAGATTTTTTCATAGCTAATTCCCGAAATGTAGCCCGGAGGATACAAAAGTACTACCGGCGGCAGTCGGAGGTTATTCATCCTCCGGTTGATACGGAATTATTTTTTCCTGGAAAGGAAGAGGGAGGATACTACCTGATCGTTTCTGCCCTGGTCCCCTATAAGCGAATAGATCTGGCAGTAGAAACATTTAACCGAACGGGAATGCCTCTAAAGATAGTTGGGCATGGACCGGAATATAAGAAACTAAATAGATTGGCGAAAAAGAACATAAAGTTTTTGGGCCGACTCAGATCTGATGATCTGGTTGCGGTTTATCAGGGAGCGAAAGCACTGATTATGCCCGGAGAAGAAGATTTTGGCATAAATTCTTTAGAATCTCAGGCTTGCGGCATTCCGGTTATTGCTTTCGGTAAGGGAGGAGCTCTGGAAACCGTCATTCCCGATAAAACCGGACTTCTTTTTCCAAAACTTACTCCATCAAGTCTCAAGGGGGCGCTTGACAAATTTGAAAACATGCCATTTAATAAGTCCGAAATCCGTTCCAATGCGCTGAATTTTTCAAAAGAGAAGTTTGAAGAACGGTTAGATGCATATATCAAAGAAAAGTGGATCGAATTCAAGAATAAACAATGATCAGGAAACACCAAACACGTCTCAAAGGATTTTATGTACTCAGCGATGTAGTGGGAATTATCGTATCCTATTTTTATTCCTATCTGTTCAGGTTTTATGGATATATCATTCCTGTTGTTCCTGAACGGGGCATCCCTCCTATCAAGTCATATGTTTTAGTCTTCCCCCTGTTTTTACTTACCCATATGGTCATATTTTATTTTCAGGGATTTTATAAGAGCCGTTTGAAGAGAACTCGTCTGGATGATTTTTTCTTGATCTGCCTGAATGCTGTGCTTTCGATCGTTTTTGTTCAGATCGTATTGAATTATTTATATACCTACAGCCAGGGTGCGGCACCGCTTTTCAGGTTTGATTTTAAACTTTCCCACGGATTTCTTGCCATTTATTTTATCGCCTTCATCTTCATGATATCTTTTCTTAGAAATCAGATCTTCTATTATATGAAACGCCGCTATGCCAAAGGGTTAAACTTGAAGAATGTCCTCATTGTTGGGGCAGGCGAAATGGGTAGGAATGTTGCCCAGAAATTGGTTCAATATAAAGATCTTGGTTTTTCTGTTAAAGGTTTTCTGGACGATGAAAGAGAGATCGGAGAAACGATTCCTATTGACAGTGGGATCAAAGTGCTGGGCACAGTTGATCAATTAGGAACGATTCTGGAGGCAGGTGATATCAGTGAAGTATATGTTGCGATGGATTTAAGTAATTATGCCCAAATCCTTAAAACACTCAAGATCGTTAATAAATATGTGGTCAATGTCCGTTTGATCCCCGACCTTTTCCAACTGTTAACTTTAAAGGCCAAATTAGAGGATCTTGATGGGTTCCCGGTTATCAGCATAGATGAACCTCCCATGACAGGCGTCATGCTGGGGTTGAAGAAGGTCTTTGACAGGGTTGTCTCTGCGGTTTTGTTGTTGTTGTTACTGCCGCTTTTATTGATTGTGGCCCTTCTGATAAAAATAACTTCCAGAGGTCCGGTATTCTACCATCAGGAGCGCATGGGACTTGACGGGAAAAAATTCAACATCCATAAATTTAGAACCATGGTGGTGGATGCAGAAAAGAGCGGCCCTCAGATGTGCCGTCAAAATGATGAGAGGATAACAAAGGTTGGACGGATTTTGCGCAAATATAGTATCGATGAATTTCCGCAGCTGTTCAATGTATTGAAAGGTGAGATGAGCCTGGTCGGTCCCCGTCCGGAAAGGCCTGTGTTTGTCTATGATTTTAGAGAAAAATATCCCAAATACATGCTCAGGCATAAAGTCAAATCAGGTATAACAGGTTGGGCTCAGGTTCATGGCCTGCGGCAGGACACTCCCATTGAAGAACGGCTGGATTATGACTTCTACTATATTCAAAACTGGTCATTTGCACTTGATTTTAAGATCCTCTGGATGACTCTCAGAAAAGGATTTATCGATAAAAACGCCTGATCATAAATATACTTCTCAATGGTTCTAACTTTCTGATCTAACCGAAAAATTATTGTTGATCTGATTGTTTGAAGGCGATGTTCCGCAGTTTGATCCCGATACCCACATATTGCAGCCATGAAAGTATAGTCAAACCAGCAGTTAAGATGTAAGTCCAGGTTAAGATCTGTGCGGTTTTATTTACGGCATTATAAACCAGAACCAGCACCAACACACTCATTTGTGTAAAGGTTGTTAATTTTCCCAGGAATGTCGGGGGAAAACTGGTTTGGCCTTGGGTTTTGTATAAGAAAAGGGCACTGCCGACGATAAAAACATCCCTTCCAATTATGATCACAGTTAGCCACAAGGGAATAAGGTTGGGCAGATCCAGATGTGGTAGGGTCAAGCCGATTAAAGCTGCAGTCATAAGCAGCTTATCTCCAGCAGGATCGAGCAAAGCACCAAGCTTGGATTTTTGCCGGAGAAGGCGGGCTGCCATCCCATCCAGCAGATCGGTTAAAGCTGCGGCCGTAAAAGTGGCCAGGGCAGCAGCTGTTTTCCCCGATATCAGAAGCCAGAGGAAGAAAGGAATAATAAATATTCGTGCAAGACTTATAATATTTGGTATCGTAAAGATGCGATCTCTTGGCTCCTTTTTTTCTGGCATTTTTTATGAGTATTTCAAGCCTTTCAGCTTCGATCCAGGTCACTCAAGCTTATAATAAGGTCGAGAAATTTTATGGCTGTGACTCCAGAAACCGGAAGATCTGGACGGAAAGTCCTGTCAGGATAGAGGGACATCAGATCATAGGATATAACCAGCAGTATGGGCCGGTGATAGAAGTTATCCGGAGATACATCCTTTATCTGGATTTTTTCCGGCGGGATCTGCTGTATGAGTCTTATTCCTTTTTTCCTCAGATAATTTGTGAGGCGGAAGAGGACTTCTGCCATCTCCCCCCGGGTTATTGTCTTCTTAGGTTGAAAAGTATGATTGGGATATACATCAAGGATCCCGATCGAGGTCATGTCCAAAATAAATTGTGTAGCCCAAGAAGTGGTAATATCTACGATAATAGGAGGTTTTCCGGAAGGCTTATCCAGGATTCCCTTGAATTTTACAGCGATCAGAGCGGCCAGCTCTTCTTTAGAAATAGCTTCTCGGGATGGTATAGCGTTGTATTGACTGGGAAGTTCAAAAATGCCTAACCTGTTTTTGAGAGTTTCGATCCTTTGCCGGATTGATTGGTTATCAGGTTCACTTTCCTGGAGTTTTTCAAATACTTCTAGACTTTCTTTATTTTCCTCCGCAAGGAAAAGCAGTTCCCCGTAATCTCTCAAGATTTCAGTATTGTCGGGATCATTGTCCAGGACTGATTTGAGATGCATCAGTGCCGTTTCAATCTCATTTTCGCTTTTATAGATTTCAGCTAAGGCAAGATGGGCTTCTCTTGAATCCGGAGAATAAAAGAGAGCTTTCAATAATTCGGATTTACCCTTCTCATAATTTCCCTGTTCTAGAAGGGATTTTCCCATAAATATCGCTTCTTCGGTTTTTTTGAGTTTGATGTTTTCATGCCTTGGTTTCGCCCAGGGATGTTCGGGCTCAGTTTTCATTATTTCCCGAAGTTCGATGAATGCGTCTTCTTCTTGTCCTCTATCCAAATAGATTTGGACCAGCCCGATCCGGCTGATAGTCATTTCCGGATATCTTTCCAGGGAAGCTTTAAAATATTCTTCCGCTAAGTCTGGTTGTTCCAGTAAATAATAGACATACCCCAGTCCGGAATGATATCCGGGACTTTGAATGCCCAGTTCGGCAAAGAGCTTCCGGGCTTTCTCTGCCTTACCTTCTCTTAAATTATTCCAGGCATCCTCAGTTAAGAGTCTTTCCTCAAGGGACATTTCGGCAACGATTGAACCGGGAAGGTTTCCAATGTAGAAATTAGGAGGTGGCGGTTGATAGGTTGCGCAGCTCCATAAAAATAAACTGCCAAAAATGACAGGCAACACCAGTTTCTTTACCAATTCGCACCTCCTCTTTTAATATACTGTAAATAGTTTATCATTTTTTGGGGATTCGCTAAAACTTTTAACTCGAAAAAATCCCTATATTCCCGTTTTTTAATAAGAATTGACCATTTTGGGAAGGAGTGGATAAGATCTCTTCGGCTGTTGGGAATTCTAAGATAAAAAATGCGGCGATTTCTGAAAAGGATAGAATGAAGTTTGTTTTTCAGGTCTTGTATTCCTTCTCCGTTTTTTGCAGACAAATAGATGATGTGTGTATTTGGATTTTTGTTTTTATCCAAAAGGTTGTTAAAATTAGGAAGCTTATCGATCTTATTAAATATTTTTATTACCGGAATATCAGCTGTATTCAAGTCTTCTAAAATTTTCTTGACTGCATCTATTCGTGATTCCAAATTGGCATCTGAGATATCAATAATATGACATATACAATCAGCCTCTCCCACTTCCTCCAATGTCGCTCTAAAAGCCGTGAATAATTCCGGCGGTAACCGTCGGATGAACCCTACGGTGTCAGTGATCAAAAAGTAGGATCCGTCCTGAAGATCAACTCTCCTGATGACGGGATCGAGAGTTGCAAACAGTTGGGGGGAAACAAACATTTTTTCATGGGAGAGGCGGTTGAATAAAGTCGATTTCCCCGCATTTGTATATCCGACTAAGGCAGCGACCGGCACTGGTCCTCTTGTTCTGGTTTTTCTTTGACGGATTCTTCTTTTTTGGATCTTTTGGAGCTCTTTTTTTATTAAGGCGATCCTGTCTTGTATCCTACGTCTGTCCTCTTCCAGTTTTTTTTCACCAGGGCCCCGTGTTCCTATTCCGCCGCCCAAACGGGAGAGAGCAGTTCCTTTTCCCAGCAGACGTGGGAGAAGATAATTGAGCTGCGCCAGCTCTACCTGGAGTTTTCCTTCTTTACTTCTGGCTCTTTGGGCGAAGATATCCAGGATCAATTGGGTGCGGTCGATGATTTTTTCTTGGATTTTATCTTCAAGATTTCTCTTTTGAACCGCATTTAAAGTATGATCAAATATGTAAAGATCGGCTCCTGTCTTTTCCTTCAGGATGATCAATTCAGAAACCTTACCTTCTCCGATAAAATATTTAGGATTTATGGATTGTCTGTGCTGAATGATTTCTCCAACAACAGCCGCTCCTGCAGTTTTGGCCAATCCTTTTAGTTCAGCCATTGATTCGTTGGCTTCTGCTTTGTCGGATTTATCAATAGATAGATGTATTAAAATAGCTTTTTCCATTATGTTTTACTGCTTTTATGTAAAAATTCGACAATATCTTCCAGATCTTCAGGGTTGAACCAGTTTATGCCGTCCATTTTTTTGAACCATGTAATCTGTCTTTTGGCATAATGCCTGGTTTCTGTTTTAATGCGGGACACCGCTTCTTCCTTGTTTATCTCTCCCCGCAAAAATTCGAGGACCTGTTTGTAACCTAAAGCACGGAAGGGAGGAGCATTTTCCGGGACACCTGCAGCCAGTAGCTTTTTTGTTTCTTCGATGATCCCTCTTTGGAACATATCATCTACTCGCTTTTCAATGCGGTCATATAGATCCTTTCTTTCCAATTTTAATCCAATTTTGATTATTTTAAAATCGTGCAAAGGAGGTTTGGTTTCTTTAAAGTGCTCGGATATAGGTTTTTTGGTGAGATAAAATACTTCTAGAGCCCGGATGATCCGGATCTTATCATTGGCTCCGATCTTGTTATAATAATTCGGGTCCACTTTCTTTAATTTATTTCTTAGATGCTCCAGTCCTTTTTGTTCTGCCTCTTTTTGAAGGCGCTTCCGGAGAAGGGGATCCCTTTTATCTAGGGGAAAGAGCCCGGAGATCAACGCCTTGAGATACAATCCTGTTCCTCCTGTAATGATCGGGAGACGCTCTCTTTCCAGGATTTTGGATACAGCCGCCACGGCCAGGCGGACGAATTCAGCTGCGGTGAATTGCTGAGCAGGCAGAAGAATGTCAACCAGGTGATGTGGAATATTCTTCTGCATTTCCGCCGAAACTTTATCCGTACCGATATCAAATCCCTGGTACACCTGCATGGAATCACAATTGATGATCTCTCCATTTAAAATTTCCGCCAGCCTCGAGGCGGTTCGGCTTTTTCCAACGGCTGTTGGTCCCAATAAAATCACGACTGTTTTTTTCTTTGCAGTTGTTTTTTGGGGTGATCTTGATTGATTACACATGGTCAGGCATCCCAATTTCGTGAAATGAAAAACAATAGTATACTCCCTTATTTTGGATAGATCAGAAAAGTAAAATGAACAAAACAAAAAGGGTTGTGAACAAAAGGAGTGCAAATATCTGTTTTCTTTTTATTTCCATTCGCCTACCTTTTGAAGACTTTTAATCAGGATTGATTCATGCTCGTTTCCAAGGGTTTTTTTGACTGTCAGCATTTCTGCCACAAGTATTTCATTTAAACCCCTTAACACCTCTCTGCTGTCTTTATCAGATGCTTTGACCGGATTAATTTTCAAAATAGAATCTGTCCTCATTTTTCCGTCATTATCGAGAGCAATATGCCTTAGTTGAGGGGGAAGGTTGATCCGAATGTTATCCAGGGTATTTTTCAGAAGATTCAAGGCTACGGGTCCGATCTCCTTGGATAAGTATTTAAAGATATAAAAGCATTTTTCATTGAAGGCGTTGATTATTCTTAAAAGGTCGGCCTGAGTCAGATCTTTATGTGACATCTTAGTATTTTTATCTTTTGGCAGTCCGAGAACACCCAGGATAATCAGACGATAGATCCTCTTTTTAGTCTCCTTTTCCCCCAGTTCGCTGACTTTAAATATTTCGCCAAAATTCTTTTTATCTTGGATGATTTGAAAGAGATACAATTCACTAAGATCGAGTCCAAGCTGATTAAAATGAGCGGGGTAAAGGATCTCCAGAGTGGCGCTCTCTTCGGGAATAAGCCTGTTCATTACTTTAAAATTTTCCATCTTGCGGGTTGCTTCCAGGATGAGATCAAGAGTGGGGAGAGAAATCAGGACATCTTCTTCTGGATAAAGATGTTCCGAATCAAAGAAAAATTCTGCTTCATCCCAATCGAATATTGGCTGGATATGGTGTTTGATGAAGCTCTGCATATGATTCCAGAGATCAGAGGCTGGTATGAGCTGCGTTTCGATCAGTGCTTTGATCAGGGACACACTTTTATCCTTTGTAAATGTGCTGCATTTGTCTGCGGCATCCGGTTTGATAAGATTCAGATCTTTCAAATAAATTAAAAAGGCATCTTCAGGAAAAGAAGATCTCGAAGCAAGCACTTCTCCATTAATAAAATCAATTTTTTCAGCGGAGGATGGATTTTTTATTTCGAGCGATCCGGATCTTTTCGATCTCCATATCCGGAAAAGCAGTTGGGCCAAGGAAGTGTTTTCCAAAGTGCCGTGCAGCCAGAATTTTTCCATGGGTATACTTTAAAGATACGGAATATCCTTGTCAACATTTCTGCGTTTATTCGCAATGCACGGAAATCCATTCTCAACAAGGGATGGACGAAGCTGACTCAGGATGGCATTAGACAAAGCGCATACTGAGTATCAACATAGCGATATTCAGCAAACTTTTCATCAACCAGAAACCATAGGAAATGATCATGGCACGCTTAAGGCTGATCTTAAAAATAGCCGACAATCCAAATCCAAGGATTCCAAAGAGCCAAAGCTGGAAGAAATCGAATTGGGAAAGAACAATATAAGCTTTTGATGTATAGTCTAAATTGGGAAATAAAATGGCTAGGCTGGTTGTTGTCTGCATGACGGATTTTTTGCTGAAGATGAGAAATATTCTGATTGCGTTTCCAAGGAGTTTGTCCAAGAAGTTGGCATGCACAAGAGCTGAAAAAACCTGAACATATTTTCCTTCTAATGATCCAATTCGTCCCATTAAAAGCACCACAAGGCTTGAGATAAGCAGACCGATTAAGAGGCCAAGAGGGGCTAAAACGACACCCAATACTTTTTGCAGTTGAGATGGATTTTTTATTTGCTCAATACGCTCCAAGTATGCTTCTTCACCCAGAGTTTCTCTAAGCTTTGTGCTGTTTTCCCACACCTGGATGCTGTCTTGTCTTTGATAAGGGGCGGCCAAATAGGAAAATAGAGTAAAGGCGATCAAGACTATTATTAAAGCATCCAGCCAGTAAGGTTTTTTTGAAAGGGCGTTAAATGTCTCTTTTGGGTTGAAAAATACCCCCTGCAGTCTTGAGAAAATATTCATATTATTTTCCTTTCCGCATATCTTTTTCTATTTTCCCATCCTTTACAAAGATAATTCTTTCCGCTTGGTCAGCTACTTCTCTGTCATGGGTTACCATGATGATGGTATTTCCTTTTGCATGGATCTTTTTAAATAGTTTTAAAATCTCTTCTCCGGTTTTGGAATCCAGGTTTCCTGTCGGTTCATCTGCCAGCAGCAGGGAAGGTTCATTGACCAGAGCCCTGGCTATGGCAACTCTCTGTCTTTCGCCTCCTGATAATTCTGCGGGCTTATGGTTTTTTCTTTGGCTAATTTCAACCATGTCCAGCGCTTTTTCTACTTTTTGAACGCGTTCATTTTTAGAGGCTCCTTTGTAGATAAGGGGAAGCTCTACGTTATGAAAAGCTGTAGCCCGGGGTAAAAGATTAAACACCTGAAAAATGAAACCTATCTCTTGGTTGCGGATATATGCCAGCTCATTTTCGCTCATGGTGCTTACTAATTTTCCATTAAGGTAATAATTTCCTTTAGTGGGAGTATCCAGGCATCCAAGAAGATTCATTAAAGTGGATTTTCCCGAACCGGATGGCCCCATTATCGCTGCAAATTCATTCCGGGAAATTGAAAAATCAACTCCAGCAAGCGCCTGGACTTCCTGTTTGCCCATCTGGTAGACCTTCCAGAGGTTTTCAGTTTTTATGATCATGTTATTTTGGGAATCCATACTTAGAATTCCTTTGTTTCCTCTGGTTCCACCAGCATGCCATCCTTCAACTCCCGGAGAGCACTGTATGGGCCTACGATCACCGTCATTCCCTCCTCTAAGCCAGAGGTGATCTCGATCTTCATTTCTCCCATTATACCTTTTTCTATGGGTTGAAATTTTGCCTGTCCTTCTTCAAGAACATAAACTCCTTCGATCTGTTTTTCAGCTTCCAGTATAGAAATAGATGTGTCTTCCTCTGTATCTTTAAGCACTAAGGCGGATATTGGGACGGTTAGGACCTGAGATTTTTCGGTAGTAATGATATCAGCCGAGGCTGACAGCCCGGGTTTTAGATTAGCCGGAGGATCTTGGAGGGTTATAACAACCTTAAAATCTTTTGATTCTTGATTCAGGGTATTTGTCTGCAAGGCTGAACTTCCAATCTCGGTTACCGTTCCATTTATGATCGTTTCCGGGAAAGCATCCACTGTGACGGCAGCCTTTTGTCCCAGAGAGGCGGAAACCACATCAGTTTCATCCACGTCTACTTCTACTTCCATCACGGAAAGATCGGCAATGGTCATTAATACTGTTCCCGGATTATTCATAGTCCCTACCAAAGCGATCTCACCTTCTTCGACTCTTAAGCTGGTTATAATACCATCTATTGGCGAATTGAATACGGTTTTTTCCAGGTTGTCCAGGGTGCTCTGCAGAGAAGCTTGTGCCTGCATGATCTGAAAATTAGTGGATTCATATTGAGCTTTGGAAACATTAAATTGGGCTTCTGCAGCCTCAAGCTGTTCGCGGGAAATTAATTTTTCTTCAAATAGTTTTTTCTGCCGGATATAAAAGTTTTCATCTTTTTTCAAAACAGCTTCAGCTTTGATTAGCTCTGCTTGATAAGAGCGGATGAGCGCCCTGTCTCGATCTGCATTTGCTTCATATTGGGTTGATTCCAGCTTTAATAGAAAATCACCCGCCTTTACCCGCTGCCCTTCTTCAACACCGATCTTGATTATTCTGCCCGGGAGATGGGCACTGATGTTGACGTTTTTTTTGGGTTTTACTTCACCGGAAGCGGAAATTATTGAGATAAGATCCTCTTTTCCCACCTTTTCAATAGTAACTTTTACAGATTTTTCCCGGCTTGTTGATAGGTTTATGATGATGATAAGCAAGATAACAAAAACCACTGCAGCAACTATGATCTTTTTTTTGTGTTTTTTGAAAAAACTGTTTTTATCCGTCATGGCTTTTCCTTGTTTTTAAATTTGTATCATATAATACTACGTTTTCGATTTCAAAAAGTTTAATTGAGATTGACGGGGTATTCCTGACTTGTTATATTTAGTTATCATGGATGCTAATGATTATTTTCAAGTAGCTGTCTCGGCGGCGTTAAACGCGGGAAAGATGCTTGAGGAAAGTATGCAGGTTCCTCCTGAAGTCACCTTTAAAGGGGAAGTGAATCTTGTCACCAATTTTGATAAAAAAGCGCAGGAAATGATCTATACAGAAATATTGGAGGCTTTTCCAGGGCATGATTTTCTAGCGGAGGAGGGCTTGAGTGAGGATAAAGGATCTGAATTTCGCTGGATAATCGATCCGATCGATGGAACAACCAATTATACCCATAGGTTTCCGGTATTTTGTGTTTCTATAGCCCTGGAATGGAATAGGAAGATCGTTCTTGGTATCATATATGATCCTTTAAGAAAAGAGATGTTCACGGCTCGCCATAAATCAGGGGCTTTCCTGAATAATAAAAGAATAGAGGTATCTTCGGTTGGAAATCTGAATGAGAGCCTTTTATCTACGGGGTTTCCTTATGATATAAGAGAGAGTGAGGATAATAATATCAATTATTTTATAAGTTTTTTAACTACGGCTCAGGCTGTACGCAGAACAGGTTCTGCTGCTCTAGATATTTGTTATGTAGCCTGCGGCCGTTTTGACGGATTTTGGGAAATTAAATTAAGCCCATGGGATGTAGCTGCAGCGTCACTGATCCTGACTGAAGCAGGCGGATCGATATCTGATTTTAAAGGGCATGATTATGATATTTTCGGCAATGAGACCCTGGCCAGCAATGGTCGTATTCATGAACAGATGATAGGTGTCTTACAGAAAGCGGCCAGAAAGAAAGATAAAAAAAAGTGACATTTTCATGATAAAAAAACTGATTCTTTCAGAACAGACTTTCCGGGCGGGAGCGATCTTATTATTTGGATGGTTGGTTTTATTCTTTTTTTCAGTTTTCAATATACATGCTGATACTCTCTTTATTCAGGAAAGGCTCATTCGCGGGCGGGAGACAAGTTCTGTTCGTAATGTGACTGTAATGAGCAGTGAAGGCTGGGCGGATACCGGCATCGAAGTTTTTGAGGGAGAGGTTCTTCTGTTTCAGGCGGAAGGGGTTATCTCCCTTCAGGAAGGAAATCCTATTGCTTATTGCGGGCCTGAGGGATACGATCTCCAAACCGTGCAGCAGCCCATAAGGGATAGAAACATAGGAGCTTTGATCGGAAAGGTGGTAAAATTGCTCTCTGTTGAGGTGGATGAACAAACCGGTGAGGAGATCCGCCATGAACAGGTTGAATATTTTTATATCGGAAAAGAAAGAAAAGTGACCATGCCTCTGACAGGGCATCTCTATTTAGGGGTTAATGAAACAGTATATGGAGACAATTCTGGTGCTTTCAGGGTTACTGTGTTTCTTCCGAGAACGTTAGATATCGGATTTCTGTGAAGGAACCTGCTTATTTAGAAACCTCTCGAGGAATTGTATATCAAAATTTCCCTTTTTGAATTCAGAATTGGACAAAAGGCTTAGATGGAGAGGAATATTGGTTTTTATGCCGACAATGGTAGTCATTTCCAAGGCGGTCCGCATTTTCTCGATGGCATCCCTTCGTGTGGGAGCGGTAGCGATGATCTTTGCCACCAGTGAATCATAATCTGTGGGGATGTCCCAGCCGGAATAGGCAGCAGAGTCAACCCTTATGCCTAATCCTCCTGGGAAGACCAAGAAATCTATTTTCCCGGGAGAGGGAATGAAACTCTGAGGATCTTCAGCATTGATCCGGCATTCTATACTGTGGCCTTTGAGTTTTGGATCATTTGGGAGGGACATTTTTTCACCGGCTGCGATTTTTATCTGTTCTTTGACAAGATCTATCCCATAAACCATTTCTGTGATCGGGTGTTCAACCTGAATCCGGGTATTAACTTCCATGAAATAGAAATTTTTATCCTTATCGACCAGGAATTCAAAGGTTCCTAAACTCTGGTAGCCTATGAATGAAGCCGCTTCTTCCACCGCCTTTATCATTTTTCGTCTTATTCTCTCATCGATGAAAGGAGAAGGGGTTTCTTCGATCACTTTTTGATGTTTTCTCTGGAGGGAACATTCTCGTTCTCCAAAAGCCCGGATATTGCCTTTTTTATCAGCGACAACTTGGATTTCAATATGCCTGGCGCCTTCAATATATTTTTCCAGATAAAGAGAGGCATCACCGAAAGAAGCTTTTGCTTCAGTTTGAGCAATAGAGAATTGATTTTCTAATTGAGCTTCCGATCTGACAATCCTCATTCCTTTTCCGCCTCCGCCGGCGGAAGCTTTGAGAATAACAGGGTAACCGATTCTCTTTATGATATCTTTTGCCTGGGATAGATCTTCAATGATATTATCGCTTCCCGGTGTAACAGGAAGTTTAGCTTTCCTCATTTCCAGCCTGGCCCTGTTTTTATCTCCCATGAGGCGCATGACAGAAGCCGGGGGGCCGATAAAATTTATCCCTTGGCTCTCACATATTTCAGGAAAACGTGGATTTTCAGCTAAAAAACCATACCCGGGATGGATGGCATCTGATTTGGTGATATCTGCTGCCATGATTATGTTGGGGATATTTAGATAACTTTCTGAGGCTTTTCCCGGACCGATACACATTTTCTCGTCAGCAAGCATGGTGTGCAGAGAATTTTTATCGGATTCAGAATAGACAGCTACGGTTTTTATTCCTAATTCACGAGATGCCCTTATGATACGTAAGGCGATTTCACTTCTATTGGCGATTAATATTTTTGAGAACATGATAGCCGCTTAACTGAGCTTCACCGCGATCAATTTCTGTCCGTACTCAACAGGTTTTCCGTTCTCGACCAGGATCTCCTCAACGACTCCGTCGACATCGGATTCGATCTCATTCATTAATTTCATGGCCTCGATGATAGAGACTATCTGATTTTTTTTAACCGGTTCTCCCACTTCGATAAATGGGGGTGAAGATGGATTCGGGGCTCTATAAAAAGTCCCCACCATAGGTGATCGTATGTAATATATGGAGTCCAGAGGTTTTTCCAGAGTGGCCTCGGAGGGAATTTCCTTAGAAGTTTCTTCTGTCGGTATAGTCGATATAGGTAAAGTTGAAATGTTTTTAACTTCAGGTTGGGACTGGCCGCGGCTGATCATTATTTTAAATCCTTCTATTTCCAACTCGAACTGGTTTAAATCTTTTTCATCCATCAGATCGATCAGCTTCCGTAATTCATTATAGTCGATTTTAGATTTCATTATTTCCTCGTTTGGACGCCTATAAAAGTACATATACATTAAACATATTGAAAATAAATGTCAACCCGGCAAATGTTGACAGATTTTATGATTTTGCCTTAACATTAGTATAGTGATCTATTCATAGAAAATGCCGATGGATAATGTAATTAGTTTAGTATCAAGAGGTTGTAATTATGCTTATGAAAAAATTATATTTCTCGTTTTATCCCGGATCCAAATAATCTCGATCGGCATTTTTCACCCCACTGAAGTGGGGCGAGCCGAGTCCATTCCAAGGATTTAGAAGGAAGGGCTTTGCACCGAGTTTGCAGGAATTGAATGCAGCATTATTCGAGGTGCCTTTTATTTACATGGATCTCGGCCCGTAAATGATCCAGAATATTTATAATACTGGCTAAAGAGGAAAAATATGTTAGAACAATTGTCTGAAAGAATGCAGAGGGTAATGAAATTTCTGCGGGGAGAAGGCAAGGTAACAGAGAAAAATATGTCAGAGGCCATTAAAATGATGCGTATGGCATTATTGGAGGCGGATGTCAATTATAAAGTTGTCAAAGATTTTGAAATTAAGATCCAAGAGGAAGCTCTTGATCAGAAGGTGATGTCGAGTTTGACTCCTGCCCAACACGTTATTAAAATCATCCGGGATGAACTGACTGACATATTAGGCCATGAGAATAAAAAGTTAAATTATTCCGGAAAGCATTCTGTATTTATGCTGGTTGGATTACAGGGAGCCGGGAAAACTACTACATGCGGGAAATTGGCTAAATTTGTATCTGAAAACAAAAAAAACCCTTTATTGGTTTCTTTTGATATTAAAAGACCGGCAGCGCAAGAGCAGCTTAAAATGATCGCTGAAGGACTCAAAGTCCCTTTTTATGAACTCTCTAAATCTCAGATGCAGTCACCTAAGAAAGGGCTTAAAGAAATAGTTGATCATTCAAAAGAAAATCATTTTGATCCTTTGATCGTTGATACAGCCGGCCGTTTACACATAGATGATGAGCTCATGGATGAACTGCAGATGGTGAAAAGCATGCTTTCACCTGCTGAGTTGATCTATGTGGGCGATGCTATGACCGGACAGGATGCAGTCCGAAGTGCCCAGTTATTTGAAGAGAAGATCGGGTTGACATCGATCATTCTCACTAAACTTGATGGTGATGCAAGAGGAGGCGCTGCTCTTTCAATAGTAGCGGTTACAGGAAAGCCGATTAAATTCATAGGAGTTGGAGAAAAATACGATAAACTGGAAATTTTTCATCCTGAGCGAATGGCGTCGCGTATCCTGGGGATGGGTGATCTTTTAAGCCTCATAGAAAAGGCAGAAAAAGAAACTGATCTTAAGGATGCAGAAGAGCTTGCCCGCAAGCTAAAGAAGCAGGAATTTACCCTTGAGGATTTCAAAAAACAATTGGTCCAATTCAGAAAAATGGGTTCCTTTTCCCAGATATTAAATATGCTTCCAAAAGGAGGAGCTTTTAAGAACATCTCCAAAATGAGCTTTGATGAAAATAGGGTCGTTTATTCTGAGGCTATTATAAATTCTATGACTCTGGATGAACGGGAGAATCCCAAAATAATAAATGGAAGCAGAAGGTTAAGGATTGCCAAAGGAAGCGGCCGGACCATTGCCGAGGTTAATCAATTACTGAAACAATTCCTGGAAATGAAGAAGATGATGAAAAAATCACAGTTCCAAAAGCTGATCTCATCCTTTCCTTCATCCCGTTAAAGGAGTTGACTTATTCGAGAATTTCAGCTATTATCAAAAAACACAAAATTTTAGAGGAAAAGTGTATTCAACATGATGACTATTCGATTGATGCGGCTTGGTGCCAAGAAGAAACCTTTTTACAGGATCATTGCTATTGATTCCAGGAAACCGAGAGAGAGCAAAGCTAAAGAGATATTAGGATATTATAATCCTTTATCCGAGCCACCTGATATTAAAATAGATCGTGAAAAATATGATCATTGGATACAAAAGGGAGCTCAAGCTTCTAAAACGGTTCAATCTCTTTTACATAAAGTTTCTAAACCAGAGAAACTGGCAAACTAACAAAAACAATAGGAGGTCACAGTGAAAGAACTCGTTGAAATGATTGCTAAATCATTGGTTGACAATCCGGACAAAGTTGTTGTTTCCCAACTCGAGGGGGAGCAAACTTCAATACTTGAGTTGAAAGTTGCTCCTGAAGACTTGGGAAAAGTCATTGGTAAGCAAGGTAGAACCGCTCGTGCTATTAGAGTGATTCTTGGAGCCGCGGGAATGAAATTGAAGAGGAGATTTAATTTAGAGATCATTGAAAAGGGATAAATTAATCCCTATCGGGAAAGTTGTTGGGAGCCAGGGGAGAGAAGGCGAGCTCAGAACAAAAATTTACTATAAACCGAAAGAAAAGCCTTTTTTTCCCCAGAAGATCTTCTTTATACTGAAAGAGAAAGAAAGTCAATCCAGGGTTAAATCGTTCCGAATAAGTAAAGATTTTTACATACTCAAGCTGGATTCAGTTGATACCATTACCCAGGCTGAGCAATTTGTAGGGAAAGATATTTACGTTCCGGAAAGCGATCTGGAAACTTTAGATGAAGGATATTATTATAACTATCAAGTAATCGAGTGTACTGTCTTTACTAAAGACGGCGACAAGATCGGCACTGTCCGGGATATAATTAATATCAAGGACAACGACCTCTTGGAGATCGAGAGGGAAGGGAGAGTAGTTCTTATTCCGTTCTCTGAAGACATATGCCTGGAGGTTGATCCCGGAGAAAAAAGGATAGTGATCAACCCTCCGGATGGCCTTTTAGAGTTGAATGAGATTTGATATAATCACGATATTTCCCGGGATGTTCGGGGATATATTTTCCGGAGGCATAGTAAAAAAAGCCTTAGATAAAGGTTTACTCGAGATCAGAGTGCATGATATTAGAGATTATACCTTTGATAAGCATAGACAAGTTGATGACCGCCCCTTTGGTGGCCGCCAGGGAATGGTACTGAAGGCTGAACCAATATTCAGGGCAGTCGAAGATGTTAGGATCGATGAGGATGCAGGTGTGCTGGTTCTTTCTCCCCAGGGAAGAAAGTTTAATTCCGGCATGGCAGAAAAATATGCCGCTTACTCTCAGATTATCCTTGTTTGCGGACGTTATGAAGGAGTAGATGAAAGAGTGATATCTAATTTGGCAACAGCTGAAATATCCATTGGGGATTATGTTTTAAGCGGAGGAGAGGCTGCTGCCGTGGTATTCATCGATGCAGTTGCACGTTTTGTGCCTGATGTCGTAGGTAAAGAGGATTCAATAAGGTATGATTCATTCACAAATGGACTGCTGGATTATCCGCAATATACTCGCCCCCGTGATTTTAGGGGAATGAAGGTGCCTGAGGTTTTATTTTCTGGAGACCATCAGAGAATAGAAACTTGGAGAAAAAGGATGTCCTTAGAAAAAACTTTGAAATTAAGGCCGGATCTACTAGATGAAAAAAAATTGACTCCGGAAGAAGAAAAAATATTGAATGAAATTTTAAAGAAAAAAGAGGAATGAACCATGGAACAGATTAAAAAAGTCGAAGAAAAACATTTAAATAAGGAGATTGAAAGCTTTGATATCGGCAATACGGTGAAAGTCCATGTAGTTATACGAGAAGGAGACAAGGAAAGGATTCAGGTGTTTCGTGGCGAAGTTATTGCAAAAAAAGGATCTGGCATGAGTGAAACTTTTACTGTGCGAAAGATCTCCTTTGGGGTGGCTGTCGAAAGAATTTTTCCTCTGAACTCCAAGATGATCAAAAAAGTCGAAGTTGTGCGAAAAGGTAAAGTCAACAGAGCTAAGTTATACTATCTAAGAGGGCTCAGAGGAAAAGCAGCCCGGCTTAAAGAGATACGGTAAGAGGATTGATTTTAGCTTGATATCCGGGGAAAATGTCCTGTAAAAAGAATTGAATAAAATTATTTTATTATTTATCATATAAGTCGAAAAATTATTAAAGGTTTTGGGGAGGGAATTAGGAATTTTTAGTTGGAAGATAAAAATCTATCAAAGTGAATAAATTACTTTTCAAGATTTTTCTTCGAGGGCAGCTTTTTCTTTTTGTTGACGTTGTCTGCCCTAATGATGTAAATTATTTTTAATGACTATAGTTAAAGGTGAAAAAAGATAATTTACTGGTTTCAAACGACTTAATTGGAGTAGAAGTTTTTTTGCTAATATAATCGTTGATTTGAGATGGTATTTAAAAATACTCTTGATGTGAGAATAAAAAACACGGTATTAGGAGATCGAGTAGAGCCTTGAAAGATAGAGGCGCGATCTTGGGAACAAGATCAGCATTTATGCTGAATGAGGAGTTGTATATATGGCAGGGGTGAAAGATAGGGAAAAAATCGAAGCCCAGGCTAAGAAACTCTATAAAAAGGGGAAAATTCCAGAGGCAATTGCAGAATACCGGAAACTTCTCTCTGGAGATGAACAGGATATTCAAATCAGGACTTTGCTGGGGGATTTATATCTTGAATCCCAGCAAGAAAATAAAGCCGCGGAAGAATTTAAAAAAATTGCGGAATTATATGAAGATAAGGGACTTTATTCTAAAGCCACTGCAATCTACAAGAGGATAATCAAATTAAAGCCTGATGACATTGATTCTGTACGAAAACTAGCGATTCACCTCAGGAATCAAGGTTTTACCTCAGAAGCGAAAAAAGAATTCCTGACAGTTATATCGATTCTGCAGAAAAAGAACCGACTAAGAGAAGCCGTAGATATATATGAAGAGCTTCTTAAGCTTGAACCTGATGATTTTCAATCACGTTTGACCCTGGCTGAGCTCTACAGAAAAGATAATAAAACTGATATGGCTGTGGACGCGCTGAATGATACAGCAGAACGATTGATCAGAAAAAATAAGATCAAAGAAGCTGGGGATATCTTGGATCAAGCGAATTCACTGGTAGAGGATAATCCCAGGACTCTTTCTAATTTAATTGAGATCTATAAAAAAACAGATAGAAAAAAAGAGGCTTTGTCTCTCGTTGATCGAATATTAAAAAAAGATAAAGACAATATTAAGGCTTTGTATCTGCAAGGCAATCTTTTCTTTGAGGAAGGAAATTTCAAAGATTCCGAAGCTATTTTCAATAAAATACTGTCAATTCGTCAAAACGAGGTAAATGCCAAAATAAAACTGGCTCATATCTGCCTTAACAATGAAGATTATGATAAGGCCTATGATTATCTCGATCCAATTGTAGAAGCAATGATTAAAAAGAATAAAACCGAAAAAGCTATCGGACTTTTAGGGTTGATACTTGCGACAAAAAAGGCCCATATATTCACTTTGGAACGACTGGCCGCAATATATGATGATGAGAATCAAATAAAAAATGAAGAATTAGTCTTTAAAGCGATCTTGAATGAGCATAAAAGAAATAATGCAAAAGGAAAAATGATATCTGTGCTGCAGCGGCTTACGGAATTAGCCCCTGATAATAAATCTTATGTTACTCATTTGCTTACCCTAAGAAAAGAGGATAGTGCCGCTGATGTACTGGTCTCAAAAACTAATTTTGAGGAAAAGATTGAGGAAGCTAAGGAGGAAGAACCTGAAAAGAAAGAAGTCGTGATCGAGGAAGAAGAACCGGTTGAAGAAGAGATTCTGGAGGAAAAAGCCCAGGGAGTTGAAGCAGAAAAGGAAGAGTTACAGGAAGAAAAGGCGCTTCCTGATGTAAAAGATGCATCCGAAGAACCATCTCCTGTTATCGAAAAGCCAACTGAAGAGGAAATAAAGGTTGAACCCCCAAAGGCAGTTGAGTTTGAAGAAGACGATGAGAGTGTTGATGCCCTTCTTGCCAAAGCTGATGTGTATGTAGAGCAAGGATTAATTCGGGTTGCTCGAAGAATTTTAGAAAATTTAAGGATGAACTATCCGGATGATGAAAAAATACAGGAAAAGTTAGAATTTTTAAGCGAACAGTTTGCCCGAAAGGTCAATATAGATGAAATACAGGGAAAGGTGGTAAAGATATCGGAGAAAGAGGCAAAATTGGTGGAACAGGTATTGTCTCCCGAACAAAAACTTACCCCTCCTTCACCTAAGAAAACGATTGATGAAGACAAACTGACTGCGGCGGATATATTTGCAGAAACCGATATCATTCCAGTGGTTTCCCAAGATGACAAACAGAAAGAGTATTTCGATCTTACAGAAAGGATAGAAGATGAACTGGGTGCCATCAAATCCATTATAAACCACCAGATCAGAGGTGATACCACCATTGTAGAGAAAGCCCTTTCTGATATTGTTGATGAATTCAGGAAAGCCCTGGATGAGAAAGTGGACAAAGAGGATTATGAAAGTCATTATAATCTTGGGATAGCATTTTTAGAACAGGGTTTATATGATGAGGCCATAGAGGAATGTAAGTTGTCTGCAAGAGACTCCCAATTTGAGGTTGAGTCGTACAGTGTCATCAGTTACTGTTTTCGACAAAAAAAAGAATATAAGGAAGCCTTAAAATGGCTTGAGATGGCCGTGAATGCTTTAGAGCCGGGATCGATCCAGTCCTTTGCCCTTAAATATGAAAAAGCCTCTTTATTAGAAGACATGGAGGAGAAAAAGAAAGCTCTGGAGGAATATCAAGAGGTAATGAGCTGGAATGCTGATTACAGAAATGTCACTGATAAAGTGGATAATCTACGGAGTGAAGTTTAGTCTGTCCCCGCATCCATCCATCTTTTTTCATCATTCATGGGGCAGCTTGCAAGTGAAACATTAGGCATCTTTTATCCAAGATCTTTAATTTATTTCCAATATTTTTTTCTTGCTGGCACAAGTCTATTCTCAATAGTGAGAAAAATAGAAATGTCTCTGCGTTAAAAGTATTGAGATGATAGACAGATGCTCTGAAGAAGCGGCCTTGAAATGCGGCAGGGATTATATGCCTGTGGAACTTGTGGGAAACAGTCAATCTTATCTCAAGGTAATGTCTCTTATCGATAAAGTAAAAAATATCGACACACCCGTCTTTATATGGGGGGAAAGCGGAACTGGAAAAGAATTGGTCGCCCGGATTATTCATGATCAGGGAAAAAGAAAAAAGGGGAAATTTGTGGCCATTAACTGTGGAGCTGTTCCTGATCATCTACTAGAAAGTGAATTGTTTGGATACTGCAGAGGAGCTTTTACCGGTGCAGTAAAAAACAAGCCCGGGCTTTTAGAAGAGGCGGATGGAGGCACTTTTTTTCTTGATGAAATAGCTGATCTATCTCTTCCGCTCCAGGCAAAACTCTTGAGAGTCCTTCAAGAAAAAGAGATAAGGCGTCTGGGTGAAAACTGGATGCGGAGAGTGGATGTAAGATTCATAAGCGCAACTAATAAAGTTTTAGAAAAGGAAGTAGCTAAAGGCTGTTTTCGTGAAGATTTATTTTACAGGTTAAAAATCATTCCGATTGAGATAGCACCGTTACGGAGCAGGAAAAGTGATATTATTGTTTTTCTGGATTATTTTTTAGAGAAATATTGTATGGAACTAAAACGGCCTAAGGCCGTTTTTTCTCCTGAAGCCATGGAGCTGCTTATCAATCACAAATGGCCGGGAAATGTCAGAGAGCTGCAGAATGAAGTCCAGAGGTGTTTGATTTTATGTAAAAATAACAATGTTATCGGCCCGGAATATCTGTCCTTTTCCTCAGATAAGGAATTTGAGGTAAAGTCAGTTGTCAGTTATAATTTTTCTCAGGCCAAAGCTGATTTTGAAAAGAGATTCATACGGCAGGCCTTGGTTTTGTTTGACTATAACCGGCTTAAGACCGCACAAAATATCGGATTGAGCAGACAGGGACTTTTCAAACTGATAAAAAAACATAAAATTGATATACCCAAGAATAAATGCCAACGCCACCGCAGCCATAATAGATCATGATCAAAAGATCTCTATTTTAGTATTGTTTCTTTAAGGGTTTTTTGATAGATTTTTGCTTGAGGTGCATATGTCGGGAAAAAATGTGTTTACGATCGAATGCCCCTGCTGCGGAGCTATCATTTGGATCGATCAGACAACCAGGATGGTAATAAAGTCGGAAAAAGCCGGGAAAAAAAAGGGTTCTTTGGATGACCTGCTTTTAAAAGAGAAAAAACGCAGAGACGAATTTTCCAGGAAATTTGAAGCTACAGCGGAAATGGAAAAAGAAAAGAGAAAAAAGGCTCAGCAAAAATTTGAAGAAGCTTTCTTTAAAATCGATGAGAAGGAAGAAGACACTGAGTGAAATCACTTGGGATGATTGAGCGTTAGCTATAACTGCTGCAGGTCTCTAAGTAAGTAGTTATATTTTCCCAAGGTATTTCAGCTTCCTATTTTTGTTTCATCATCCCGGATCTTAGGAGCCATGGTGAATTTCGTATAGCCGAAAACTGCCAGGATGATTACCGATAAGTAGTTCATGATCGCCCAGGGCAGATAGGAAAAAGTTGAAACTCCCAGAGTGCCGGTGATGTAAACACCGGCCATGCTCCAGGGTATGAGAGGAACAATTATTGCGCCGCTTTCCTCAATAATTCGGGAGAGATTTTTTGCGGCTAATCCTTTCTGCTTGTAGATCGGGGAAAGAAGCTCGCCTGGAATGATCATGGATAGGTAAGAACTGCCTGTGATCAGGGCGGTTACGATCGATGCGGAAATTGTGGTCAGAACAATGCTTGATATTTTTTTGGCAAATTTCATTACTTTATCAAGAATAACGGTTAGCATTCCCGTCTGCTGCATAATGCCTCCAAAGCTGAAAGCGGTAAAGGCAACCAGCTGGGTTTCCATCATGCTCATCATCCCTCCTCGTGAGATCAGCTGATCGACTTGTTCGACTCCGGTATTAGAGACATATCCGGTATTGAGAGCTTCGGCAATTACTTGAATAGAGGAATGCTGGTAGATCATTGCAAGGATCCCAGCTATAAATGATGAGAGAAGCATTCCGGGAATAGTCGGTCTTTTAGTCGCTGCAAAATACAAAACGATGATCATGGGAAGCAGAAGCACCAGATTGAAGTTAAAATTGGACTTAAGGGTTTGCATGATCAAGGTCATACTTTCGGATTTTACCTGCTCGACCCCGTATTGCAATCCAATTAAAAAATATATAAAGAGTCCGATTATCCAGGCTGGGGCAGCTGACCACATCATATGTTTGATATGGTCAAAGAGGTTAGCTCCAGCCGCGACCGGAGCAAGATTGGTCACGTCAGAAAAAGGAGACATTTTGTCTCCGAAATAAGCTCCAGCAACGATGGCTCCTCCCGCTGGCCCTAATGGTATTCCTAATCCTATGGCGATTCCAATAAAGGCTACTCCCAGGGTTCCGATCGTTCCCCAGGAAGTCCCGGTGGCAAGAGAAACAAGAGAACAGACAAAACAGGCTGTTACCAGAAAAAAACGGGGTGAAATAAGTTTCAATCCATAGTAAATAACCATAGGGATGGTACCGGAGGCGATCCAGGCGCCGATCAGAATCCCTACGCATAGCATTATAAGAATGGCGGGCATAGCTTTATGAATGCTGTTGACGATACCCAGCTCCATATCATGCCATTGAAACTTAAGAAGATAAGCTAAGATCCCGGTAATAAATGCGGCACCAACCAATAAAACCTGAGGCCTGATTTGATAAATGCCATAGCCTATTCCGAGGAGAAGCCCCATGCTGACTAATGGGATCAAAGCAACGATAAAATTAGGTTTTTTTTGCCGTGAATGCGCGGAGGCATCGGCTTCATTTTTCATAATTACTACCTCTACGATAAAAGCATCAGGAAAAAGTGCCCTTCATGATAAGTCTAGAGGAGAGCATGGCGATTTTCCCATTTATAATAGAACCTTCTAGTTTAAGGTCTTTATCGAAAAGCAAAAGATCAGCGTCTTTATTTTGTTTTATTTCACCCTTTTTATTGAATTTATAAAAGTGAGCCGGATTGGAAGAAAAAAGTCTAACCGCATCTTCAAAAGGCAAGATCTTTCGGTGAATAAGATATCGGAAGTTTTCCAATAGGCTTTTTTGAGTAGCGATAGTTAAACCCTTATAGTTACCCTGATCATCAAATATAGGAAGACTTCCATTACTGTCGGAACTGACCGTAATATGGGAAAGAGGTACGCGTTTCTCAAGGCAAAGTTGAATAGATGAAGCAATACTGAGACCATGACTCTCATCTTCGGGATCGAGGTTGGCGGTAAGATCGATGTAGCCGCCTTGTGAAATGAGGGATATACCTTCTTTTAAGAGTTCATTTGACCTGTTGGTGTGGGTGGGTATGACTTGGGTGGGAGGGATTTCGGTCTCTGTTATAAGCCTGAAAAGCATTTCCAGTTTGCGTTGACCAGAACCAATATGGCAGTGTAATATTCCAGCCTTTCCTCCCAGCATGCCTCCGACGCGGCATTCTGCGGCCAAATGTGCGAATTCTTCAAAAGTGGGTTGGGATGATCTGTGATCGGAAAGAGCGATCTCTCCGGCGCCTATGACTTTATCTATAAAGATGAGGTCATTAAGTACGCTTTCAGTCAGTGTCATAACCGGGATTTGATAGGAACCGGTAAATATATAGGTAGTAAGCCCTTCCATCTCGAGGCCTCTGGCTTTTGCAAGGAGGGATTCCATGTGTCTGGTTGAACCGTCTGTGCCTAAACAGCCGATCAGAGTCGTGACTCCGCTGGTTATGATGTCTTCAAAACGGATTTCCGGCGCTCTGGTAGATGGCCCGCCTTCTCCCCCCCCTCCTATAATATGAACATGGCTGTCAATGAACCCAGGAATGATAATCTTATCAGTTGCATCGATGAGTTCGATATCTAAACCTTGTATCCGGATCTCATCAGGATCGGATATTGACTCGACTGTCCCATTTGAGACTAGGATATCTTTCACACCCAAGGGCTCAGGTGCAAATACCTCTGCACTTTTTATTAATAAAATCATTTGCTTATCCTTTTTTCAAGATCATGACGAAAATATGAAAATTTAAATTACCACTTATCCTGAATATTTTCAAGAAGGGAAAAAGATTAATATTGATGTTGCCTTTTCATGTTTTTAATTTTTAAACATTTAGGTTAAAATAAAAAAAGAAAGATGGCTACTTTTGAGGAAGAATTCCGCTTAGTTGAAAAAAAAGTAAAAAGATTGATAAAGATTTCCTTGGTCGGGAAAAAAGTAAGACTTCTGGGTGAAGAAAACTTCATTCAGGAAGGACCGAATATTATCGTCGGGAATCATATCGGGAGCTTTAAAGATGTTGCTATCATGTTCAAAATCGTTCCCAGACAAGTCTTTTTTACAGCCAATAAAAAGATATTCAACAAAGATGACCTGCATGCTTTGTTACAACATCATCTCAAAAGACATCTGAGGCGTTTTGGTCTTTTTTTAGATCTTCTCTTCAGACCTTTTACCTTACCTATATTTGATTTTATTTCTAAAAATATAGCGAATGTAGGAACAGTTCCTGTTGATCTAAAGGGCACAAAAAGGAAAGCCATTAAATTATGTCAGCAGAGGGTGGATGAGGGAAGGGCCTTAGTCCTGCTTCAAGGGAGAGGGCGTATCATTGCTGCTGATCCGAATCCCTATGTCCATAGTTTCCGAAGAGGAGCTTCTGTAATCTGTTATAATCTATACCAGGAAAAAGAGAAATCCATTCCTGTCACCCCTATTGCTGTATTTAGATCCCACTGGCCTTTTATGGTTCCTTGTACAATAAGGGTTAACGTAGGAGCTCCGATGTATATACAGGATTACTGGGCGAATGATTTTAACAGAACGGTATTGCGATTCAGCAATGCTCTGGAAAACCGCACCAAAGAGCTGCTGCAGGAGATCCTTCTCCTAGAAAACCATAAATAAATTTCTTATTCAATTCCAAATCGGGATAATACATCCTCATTAATCTGCATGAAAAGGTCATATTTGATCTTCACTCCTTTTTCTTCCTGGTATTTGGTTAAGAATGATGTGAAAAATTTATTTTTTTCCTCTTCAAGCAGACTTTGCTTTTCCTCAAATGAGGCGTTTTCAAAATCTTCTCTTGTGATTTCTGTCCGATCAGTAACCTGAAAAAGCATATATCCTCCCTCGAATTCTATGGGAGGGCTGTACTGATTCAAGGGGAGTGAAAAGGCTAGATCATTGACCTCCTGGTTCTCACCAATAATTCCAATATATTGATTACGCCTGTGATCATTGATGGTTCTGTATTCAAGAGCATCATGCGTATCCGCCAGCTCTTCCAAGGTTTTACCCGGCAGCTCCCGTTGAGTTTTTTCTATCAATTCTAGGGTTTTTTCCTTTTTCATTATATTCAGATAATCCTCTTCAACTTCTTCAATAACTTCTTCCAGCTCTGCGGGACGATCTGACTCAATGGTTTTGAGCTGAGCCAGTGCCGTTCCACTATAGGTATAAATGGGAGGAGAGATCCCGTTTTCCTCAAGCTGAAAAATTGCCTGACTTATCGCACCGGAAGGATCAATATCCACCAGTTCCTCTCCCTGTTTGAGCAAACCGGTATCCTTGGCCGTATATCCCATTATCTGGGCGGCGGCATCAAGACTCTTTTCTTTGTGAGCGGTTTTTTCAAGTTCAGCTATTTTTTGTGAAGCTAAATCTCTGCTCTTTTGATCTTTAATTATGTCTTCGATAGTTGTTTTTACTTCTATCAATGATTTAACTGTTGAAGGTTCTTTTTGTGTGACTTTTATAATCGACAGACCTTCATCGATTTCAAGGATGTCTGAGGTCTGCCCTGCATCCAAAAGATTTATAACTTCTTGCTCCTTAGGAGATAAGCTGCGCCACTCAAATTCTCCCCAATCTCCTCCGCTTTCTGCTTTTTCATCTTTTGAATATAGCTTGGCAAGTTCAGAAAAGTCTTCTCCAGAGCTAATTTTATCCATGATGTTTTGAGCCTCATCCTTGATTTCTTCGGAAGATCCTTCCCCTGTGAAGGGGAGGAATATACGGCTGACATTGATCTTTTCTGGATCAGTAAACCGTTCCTGATTCTCTTGGTAATATTTTTCTATTTCATCTTCTGTGACCGTTACATCTTGTTTTAAGGCATCGTTACTAAAAAAAACATAAAGAGCGCTTCGTTTTTCCGGGATTTTATACTCTGCCTGATTTTTCTCGAAGAAATTTTCCAGCTCTTCCATTTCTGGCTGTTCATTTAGTTCAATTTTTTCAGTTTGAGCCAGGATATATTCCAATTTTGCACTCTCTTTTGTGTTTTTGAAATGCTCCCATTGCTCTTTCTCAGTTACCGAGATCCCGGCAGTTAAAGCCTTTATGGTTTTTTCTAAGATGATATCGGATTTAAGGGCATCTTCGAACTCGGAAATAGACATATGGTTCATTTCCAGTATTCGTTTGTAGTCTTGAAAACCAATAAACTGCCCCTCCCTTTGGAACACAGGATAACTTTTGATCTTTTGCAATACTTCCTGGTTTGTGGCTTTGATATTTATATCATCCGCCAACTGAGAAATGAGCGTTCTCTGGATAATCTGCTGAAGAACCTGCTGGGGAATATTTAATTGTTGAATGAAGTTTTTGTCCAGGGCACTGAATTCTTTTTTCAACTGCTCAAAACGCATTCTTAAGCTCTGGAAATAAACATCAGCGGTAATTTTTTTGCCTCCAACAGTTGCTACGACATTACCATTGCGTCCCTCTCCGAGATGCCCTCCGCCTCCCCAGACCGCAAATATGGAGATAATGAAGGC
>CAZLBV010000157.1:0-8523 GCA_964557845.1 uncultured Eubacteriales bacterium
AGGTTAAGATCATAAGCCCGGGCTATCCGGTCGATCATGTGAGTGGTGGCCACAGATCTCGCCACTCCTCCGCGCCAACCCTTTACCTTAATTAAATAATCAAGAATAAGCGATAAAACCATATTCTGGATAACAAAATTACCTTTTTCATCGATCACACCGAATCGGTCACCATCACAGTCGGTTGCGATTCCCACATCATATCTTTTGTCAACAACCAGCTTTTTCAGTTCTCGCAGATTTTCTTCTGTACAGGAGGGAGCGATCCCTCCGAAATAAGGATCGATATATCCATGAATCTCTTCGACAGAGATATAATTTTCCTCAAGAATTTCATCAAGATATTCACGGCTGGTTCCATAGAGCAAATCTACCGCCACTTTGATCCCGGCTTTTCGGATGATATCAAAATCTATTTTTTTTTGGATATAAGCTAAATAGTCAGGCTGCAGATCAATCTTGGTAATAAATTCGGTCTTTGGATAATAAGGACAGTATGAATATTCTTTGGACAAGCCATCAAATTCTCGCTCAATTTCATCGGTAACGATCGGAAGAGCCGGAGCTCCGGTATCACAATTCAGCTTGAAACCATTATACTCCGGTGGGTTAAAGGAAGCCGTAAAATTAATTCCTGCCTGAGCCTTTCTTTTTATTATTTGATAGGCCTGAGCTTGTGAAGGGGCATCTCTTTCTGAAAGGCAAACCCGAATTTGATTATGGGCCAGTACTTTGGCTGCCTCAAAGGCAAATCTTTCAGAAAGGAACCGGGTATCATAATTTACGATCACGGAAATTGTTTTATCTGGAAACCTTGTTTTCAGATAATTGGCCGTTGCCTGTGAGACCAGTCTTACATTCTGAAATGTGAAGTCTTCCCCCATAATCCCGCGCCAACCAGAAGTGCCGAATTTTATCATCGCTTCTTAGTTTAAAACTATCACAACCGACCCTTAAAAGCAATAAAATGCTACTTATTTTCTTGAGTATCATATAAAATATTTAATTAATGCAGAACCGTATTCGATTTTTATCTGCCGTATTCATTATCTCAACCGGCACCCTCTCTTTCGAGCTTTTCCTTCTCCGCTTTTTTTCTGTGACTCAACAATACCATTTTGCGTTTTTCGTCGTGAGTATAGCTTTCTTAGGCTACGGCACTGCCGGTTCATTTTTAGCTTTAATGAAAAAATATTTTTCAAGAGACATATTTGGTCTCCTATCGCTTTTTTTTTCGCTTTCCATTTTTATCTGTTATATTCTTGCTAATTCAATTCCCTTTGATTTCATCGAACTTGCCTGGAAATCAGAACAGATTTTCATAATAGTGCTGTATTATTTAATTTTAGGGCTCCCTTTTTTCTTCTCAGGATTGATTATCTCTGCAGCGGTAACACAATATACCGAGATAATCAACAAAATCTATTTTTCTGATCTGCTCGGTGCTGGTGCAGGGACTCTCTTCAGTCTGTTTTTGTTTCTTATCAAAGGGGATATCAGCGCCATCATCATCCTCTCACTTCTCCCCTTATCGGCAGCCATATTGTTCTCTACCAAAAAAAATCAGCTGGTCATATCTATCTCGATTCTTATGGTCCCTGCTGCCTTGATTCTCTTTATCAAAAATCCCGATTGGCTCGGATTCAGGATTTCTCCTTACAAACCATTGTCCACGGCCCTTCACTATCCTGATTCACGTCATCTGATTACTAGATGGGATTCCACTTCCCGGATCGATGTCATCGACTCACCTGCAGTTAGATTCGCGCCTGGCCTCAGCCTCCTCTATAACGGTCAACTTCCCGAACAGTTGGGGATTTCAATAGACGGGGGAAACTTGACCGCAGTCACGCGGTTCAAAAACAGAAAATCTCCTGAGTTAGAATTTTTATCCTTCCTCCCTTCTTCCCTGCCATATACTATTCTTTCAAACCCTCACGTCCTGATCCTCGAACCTAAAGGCGGGCTGGATGTACTCGCAGCTCATGTATTTACAGCCGATAAAATTAAGATCATCGATAACAATCCTCTTCTTTCAGAAGTGGTACGTAAAACACTGTCACAATTCACCGGAGGACTCTACCGGTCGGAATCAGTAGAACATGTAGTCTCGGAAGGGCGTACTGCCCTAAAACAGATAAAGGATAAATTCGATCTCATCATACTATCTCTGACCGATATATATGGGGCATCAAGTACAGGCCTTTATGGTCTGGGAGAACGTTATCTTTTGACCGTTGAGTCTATATCAGAACTCATCGGCAAATTGAAAACAAACGGGATCATCAGTCTTAATCTTTATCTTATCCCCCCTCCTCGCCAAGAGGCGAGGTTGTTAGCCACTTGTATTGAAGCCCTGGAAAAAACCGGAAAGGATCCAAACAAGAATTTAATGGTGGTGCGGAGTTGGGGAACCCTTAATGTTTTCCTTAAAAAAAGTCCGTTCAGACGATCCGAGATTGATGCTATCAAGCATGAATGTTCTGATCATAGGTTCGATCTTGTTTATTACTATAAAATAAAAAAGGAAGAGATAAACCTTTATAATAAATTTAAAGAGCCTTATTATTACAACATAATTGACCAGCTTCTCAATGTAGATAAAAGGGAGACATTTTATGCAGATTATCTTTTCAATGTAAAACCTGTCACAGATGATCATCCTTTTTTTAATAATTATTTCAAACTCACTAAAATCAAATCCACCTACAAATCCCTGGGATCAAAATGGCTCCCCTTTCTACAAGGAGAATATATCGTCCACCTGGTCTTAGTCCAGGCTTTGATCATTGCCTCTGGATTGATCCTTTTCCCGCTTTTATTCCTGAGGAAAAGAATAAAGCATAAAACAAATTATTTAAAACCCTGGGTATTTTTCAGCCTAATCGGTCTGGCTTATATGTTTGTTGAGATCACGTTAATCCAAAAATTCATTCTTTTTCTAGGACAACCTATATACTCTGCTGGCATGATCATCTTTTCCCTGCTCTTTTCATCAAGTTTAGGCAGTTATTTCTCTGATCGTTTTATTAGAGGAAATATCACAAATAAACTCAGAATAAGTATACTGCTCTGTTCCGGGCTGCTGGCGTTGAATCCTCCCTATTTAAATTTTTTATTCACTAAATTCGGGTATTTATCTCTTGCCTGCAAAGCACCTCTAACTCTTATCTCCATTTTCCCTCTCGGTTTTCTCATGGGATTCCCCTTCCCTTCTGCCTGCAGAAAACTTAAAGAGGCGGCAGCACACAGCCTGCCTTGGGCCTGGGCATCAAATGCCTTTGCTTCGGTCATAGGTTCCGTCGCCGCTCTGCTGATAGCTTTTATGAGCGGTTATTCCTTTGTCTTGTGGACCGGGGCTGGGTGTTATTTATTATCGATATTGTTTATTAAATTTGATTCCTGAATTGCTCATAAAATTTGCTGATCTTGGACTTCCTTCTATCTTCTAAATTCTTCCCTTTTACTTTCCCCTTTGCGCCTCCCCTGTCATAGGAACAAATCGTACACTGGTAATATGTTCGACCAAAGGTTTTCCCTCTTCCTTGGTAATCAAGGTTAATGTTTGATAATAAAGAGTGCTTCCCAAAGGAATGATCAATTTTCCTCCTTCATTTAGCTGATCTAGCAAAGGCGGGGGAATATGGTTGACAGCGCAGGTCACAATAATAGCATCAAAAGGAGCATGTTCTTTCCATCCAAAATAACCGTCAGCGCATTTTACGCTTACATTAGAAAAATTCAGATCTTTTAATGTTTCTGCTGCCTTTTCTGCCAGTCCTTCTCTAATTTCGATAGAATAGACCTCATCTACAATCTCAGCTAAAACAGCTGCTTGATATCCAGACCCGGTTCCTATCTCAAGCACTTTATCTTCTTCCTTTAGATTTAAATATTGGGTCATCAAAGCTACAATATATGGCTGAGAAATCGTTTGGCCTTCATCTATGGGGAGAGGATGATCTGCATAAGCATCATTCCAGTAACGCTTATCAACAAAAAGATGCCGGGGAACCCGGCCCATGGCATCGAGTACTCTTTGGTCATTAATATCGCGGGCCTGAAGCTGCCTTCTTACCATCTCTATTCTTTTTTTTTCAAAATCGATCCGATCTCTTCTGTGGGCTCCTAAAGAATACATAAAACAAGCAGCTAATATAATGGCAATTAAAATATTTACAGCAGGATGTTTTCTCATTTTTATTTCATTTCAGTTTAATCTGAAGTAAAACGAAAAAATAACCATTCCCCTTCATTTTTTCACCGGAATCTACTTTTCATTTTTTTAATTTTACCTTTTTATTTTTCAGGCGTCAAGGCAGGGACCTTCCAAGTATTTCTCTGGCGTTTTATTTCCCTAAGAATAGCCTCAAATTCACCTGCGATTAGTCTTGAGAATAAAATTTATTAAAAAAACATTTAAATTTTAAATCTAAATTGCTGGATAAAAGCCACTGCTGTTTTTATAAATTTTATCCATGTTATTGTTTTTCAATATTTTCTACTAACTATGAATAGTCAATTTTTAGGGGAAGAGGGGGTGATATCTCATCTAACCCCTGAAGATGACAAAACATGCAAACAAATTCATCTTTAATATCATCCCTTCTGGTGATTGACTGGAATATGAGAATCTGTGATGATTTATTCAAAAAAAATGAAAGGCATTCATAAGTAATGAGAATATTTGCTTGTATCATCGTCTTATTGTATGTGCAGATTCCCTCCGGAGCAGGGACGACATACACAGGTGATTTGAATGCCTTAACGAATGATTCATTTATTTTAACGGGAGAAATCGATTCCACTAAAATGGCAAAAACAATCAAAGCAGTGTACCCAGGATCTTTCGATCCTATAACAAACGGTCATGTTGATATTATTAAAAGAGGGCTGAAGTTATTCGACAATATTATTGTCGCAGTACTTGAAAATCCAAAAAAACAGCCTCTTTTTACGACTAAAGAAAGAATGGCCATGATCGACACAATTTTTTCCCAAGAAAAGAATGTGGAAGTTAAATCTTTTCACGGACTTCTTGTGGATTTTGTAAAACATAATGAGGCCACCATCGTGATAAGAGGATTGAGAGCTATCTCGGATTTCGAATACGAATTCCAGATGACACTCATGAATAGAAAATTGAACCCAAACATCGAAACCCTCTTTATGATGCCGAATGTCGATTACTCCTTTCTCAGTTCAAAACTTGTGAAAGAAGTCTGTTTGTTAGGTGGATGTTTAAAAGATCTGGTCCCAAAAATCGTCGAAAGCAAGCTTAAAGCTAAGCTAAGGAATAGATCCAACTTGTCATTAATATAAAAAGGAAGGCAAATATGTTCGGACTTGGTAGAGGTAAAGAAATTGTCGGTATTGATATCGGATCATATTCGATCAAGGCTGTCGAATTGATTCCTAAAGGAAAGGAAGGAGGCGACCGCTATGAACTAAAAAAGATCGGATATGAATTACTCCCTCATGATGCCATTGTTGAGGGGACCGTGATCGATTCCGCGGCAGTCGTAGAGAGCATAAAAACTCTGTGCGAAGAAAACAAGATCACAACTAAGAATGTAGCTATTTCAATATCGGGAAATTCGGTGATCATCAAAAAGATATCATTGCCGCCTATGGAGGCAGAGGAATTAGCTGAATCCATTATTTGGGAAGCAAAACATAATATACCCTACCCTTATGAAGAAACAAACGTAGATTACGCTATCCTCGACCCCTCACAGGCTGATACAGGAAAAAATCTCGACATACTTCTGGTAGCCGCTAAAAAGGATAAGATTGCCAACTACAGCAATGTTATCCACCAGGCCGATAAGGAACTAGTAGCTATCGATGTCGATGTATTCGCCATCCAGAACGCTGTGGAAATAAATTATCCGGAAATTATTAGGGAAAAGACGGTCGCTATCGTTAATCTTGGATCTAACATAACGAATGTGGTCATTGTTGAAAATGGAACACCTTTTCTCTTCAGAGATCTTTCCATCGGAGGTTCTTTTTTCACGGAAAATCTCAGCAAGGATCTAAATCTGAGTTTCGATGAGGCAGAAAAAGTTCTCAAAGGCTTGCCGGTAAAGGACATCCAGCCGGAACAAGTGCAGACCTCACTGAACATGAATATGCAGAATCTCTTAGAAGAGATTGAAAAGACCTTTTCCTTCTATGAAGCCGGCGGAAAAGAGGAAAAAAAGATCGAAGTTACCTTTCTCAGCGGAGGCCTATCAAAGTTAAAAAATCTGCAGCAAAATTTCGAAGAAAAATTCAACGTAAAAACAGAGACATTAAATCCATTTAGGCGGATCTCTTATAACGATAAAAAGTTTGATCCGCTCTATTTTGATGAATTAGCTGCACTATTTGGTGTGGCTACAGGTTTAGCAACTAGAAAAATGGGATAAATGCCATGATTAGAATCAATTTAATCGGTACAGAAAAAAAAGAAATAACGGGACCCGGCCCAGAAGTTCCGGCTGAAGTAAGAGAGAAGAAAAAACTTCAGATCGGACCTTTTATCTTTATAATTCTGGCAGCGGCCATCGCCGCTCTTTATTTAATGCAAAAGAAAGAGCTCAACCAAGAAGAAGAACTATTGAGCCAGGCCCAAGCTCAAAAAAACCAGCTGCAAGATGTTCTTTCCAAATTAGACCAGTTAGAGCAGCAAAAAAATCTACTCGACAGGAAGATCTCGCTGATCCAGCAGCTCCAATCACAACAAGTAGTGGCCGTAACCATTATGGATGAATTAAGCAAGAATATTCCGGAATGGGTATGGTTGACCGAGGTATCTTACAGAAACCAAGCGATCCAGATCAAAGGGAGAGGACTTTCAAATACATTGGTTGCAGATTATATGACCAATTTGAAAAACAGTCCAAACATAGCTGAAATAAGTTTGATCAGCACTAACCAGCGAACGGTTCGCAACGATCAATATGTTGAATTTGCCATGTCTGCCCGATATAAGGTTCCTGAAATTTCAGAAACCATACCGGAAAAACCTCTAACAGGAGGGCAAAAATGAAAGATTGGCCCTGGTATGGATTTTTAATCATTGCGGTAGTGATTTTCGCACTTTTTTATATGCTTTATGCTAAACCTCAGAAGGAAAAAATAAACACGACACGAGATACCAGAATTAGAACCGAACAGGAAGTCAGAAAATTAAGAGCAAAAAAACAGGAATTAGACCAGATCGAGAAAGAGATCGAAATATTGAATGCGACTCTTGCCAAGCTGGAAGCCATCATCCCCCAGAAAGAAGAGATCGATATAATTTTAAAGAGAATCGAACAGCTCGGTTATGATACTCGTCTGAACATAATCAAATTCGCCCCGCAAAGCCTGGTTGACAAGAATTTTTACCAAGAAAAACCGATAGCCGTATCCATCACAGGAAATTATCATAACCTTGCTACCTTTTTCGATAAACTGAGTAACTTTTCACGCATATTCAATGTAGAAAGTTTTTCCATTAGAGCCGCTCGTAATCAAACCGAGGCAACCACTATTTCTGCTGACTGGACGGCAAAAACCTATGTTTTTAAGGAAACGCCAACAGTCGAAGAAACAGCCCCGCCAAGGAAAAAAGTACAATGAAAAACAATAAAATAATTCTTATCATGGGAATTTTGGTTTTTATTCTTCTTCCTCTGGTCGCCCAGCAAGAAGAAAAAACCGAAAAACAAGAAGTGGTTGAGGAACTTGAAATTCCTTTGCGGCAAACTGTACGGTATGATCCCGGGGATCGAAGAGATCCTTTCAGAGACCTGATGGCCGGACGAGAAGTCACCGATCAAGGTGGTCCCCAAGGTGTTAATCAGATGCAAATCAGTGATATTGTTTTGATAGGCATCATTAAGATCCGGGGAACCTATTCTGCTTTGATCAATGACCCTCAAGGATTTCCTTATAAAATAAAGGTAGGAGATACCTTTGCAGATGGATATGTCCAGGCGGTCAACGATTTCCAGGTTATTTTTGAAAAGACCATGGAAAGAGGTTTAAAACTACCTAGACCAAGGCAGGTCATTAAAGAAATTAAAATAGAGGAGAGATAACATGGAGAAGAAAATATTTTTTAAGGGGCTCTCCCTCATCTGCATTCTTGTCCTTGTTTGCGGATACTCTATTTCCACACAATCAAAAGCCAAAGTCACCACGATTTCGTATGATCCAGGAGGATTGAATGCCCGAATCACCATAGAAGGCACCTCTCCTCTACACATTCTCAACTCAACCTACGCAGATAAGCAGCCGCTCACACTGGTTCTCAACTTAGGGGGAATAGACATCACCTATGATCCCTTAATAAAAGCAGAAAAAAGTTCGCTGTTATCCGGAATCCGGACCGAGAAAGAAGATCCGGATAAAATGAAAGTTTTTATTTCCCTAAAGGAAAAAGTCCCTTACCGTTATTATAGTGATCAAAACAAGCTATTCATCGAATTTAACAAGATCACGACAGCTCGAGGAAAGATCAAGCCTGATGAGAATACAGAAAGACTAATC
>CAZLBV010000158.1:0-4296 GCA_964557845.1 uncultured Eubacteriales bacterium
CATTGCTTTCCTCTAGATAATTTTCTCAATTTTATGCCGGCGTTTTATCAACAAATTTCCGGAACGGCATAAAGATTCACCGATAAAAACTTCGCTGGAATCTCCCGGGATAATCTCCGTGATCCGGGAGTGAACCGATCTTAATCCTCCCAGCCACCAACGGGAATCGCTCAAATAGACCAGGTCGCCTTCTTCAGCCGACATGCTTTCCGCCACTGCCTGCGGCAGCCTTACTCCTTCCATTTCCGGAACAGCCAGAAGCGTCACGGCTGTCTTTTTCCCCTGTTTCTCATTGATCGGTCCGGCTTTGAACTTTTCCTTGGCGGCTTTTAATCCACCCATGACCAAGCTCTGAACATCCCGGTCTTTTTGTGACTTCCGGGAAACAAGATTCACGACTATCGCAATGATAACGCAAACCGCCAGTCCAAAAAGGGCGCGGATGTATTTAAATCCGCCGGCTGGATCGACTCCATGGGAAAAAGGCAAAACCAGCACCGGCCAGGCAATGGAACAGGCGATCAAGACAGATCCACCAACCAGTGCCCAAAAGGCTGCCTGAGGAGTCATCTTTTTCCACAGCATTCCCAAAATGATAGCTGCAACCATGGGTGGGGTAATGCTGGCTGTAAAGCTTCCATGCGCCACATAGATCGATCTAAACGATGAAAAAACCGGAACCAGGGCTATTCCCAGACAGGCTGCCAGCATGGAAGTGATCCTGGCAACTTTTAAATAATGGCGGTCAGAACCTTTGTCCTTGAAATAAGGCTGGTAGATATCATTCACAGCTATGGAGGAAACCGCATTGATCAAGGTATCGATGGTCGACATCAGGGCAGCAGTTAAAGCTGCCATCACGAATCCGAAGAATCCAGGGCTGCAGATTTTGTCCGCTACCACAACGAATATCTGGTTGGGATCGACAGAATCGGGAAGCAATCCGCTGGATACCATGGCCTTTCCCAGCCAGCCTGCGTTGGAGACGTCAAAAGCTGCCAGCGGCATTAAGATCAGGATCAAGGCCAGAAAGGTTTTTTTGGATTCCCGGGCGCTCTTCAGGGAAAGAAAACGCAGAATGATCCCCTGGTTCATCATATACAGGGCAAATGTATTGGCGATCCCGTCCTGCCAGAATATTCCCACGAAATTAAATTGATGGGGTTCATTGAAACGGGCGAGAGGAAGCTTATGCAGCAGCGGCAGTCCAGCCCAGAAATTATCCCAACCCCCTAATAGAAGTAATCCCAGGAAAAAAAGGAGAAAACCGGCAAAAAGAAGGATACATCCTTGGGCCAGATCGGTCATGATCACTGACGTCTGGCCTCCCAGGGTGACATAAGCTCCGCAGATAACCGCCACCACTACAGCCGAGAGAAAGATATCCGTGCCCAACATAGCATTTAAAGCCACACCCATCGTATAGAGATTTATCCCGATATACCCTACCATGTAGATCAGTATAATAACCGTGGCAGCCACTGCGGTTTTCTCATCAAAACGTTTTTTAAAATACTCGGGAACCGAACCCACCCGATTGAAATAAATAAGCGGGATCCACCCCAGAAGGAGAAAACTCATCACGATCCAATCATTGAGATAGGACATGGAAGAGGACATGCCGTAGCGGAAACCGGCGGCTGAATATTTCACGAAACTGTATGAGCCCACAACCGTGGCCACACAGCTGAATGTGATCAGCCACCAGGAAAAACGCTGGCCTCCGAAGAAAAAATCCCGGGTGGAACGGGTAAAGCGTGCGAAAAAAAAGCCGAAACCAAATATCAAGACAAAATAGGCAAGGATGACATAATAATCCAGACGGGTTCCCATTATTTGAACGGTATCCATCAAAGTTTTCCTAAGCCGAACAGATACCATATGATATGGGACAAGAGATAAATAAAAAAGCCCAGGATCATGGCAGCCAGTAAAGTACGGTCACTTTTATTCTTCCAGGAGTAGTCCTTAACCCGTAGGGCTGCAAAAATACCAATAAAAAATATCAAACCTCCAACTATGAATTGATAGAGCAAGGAATCTAAATTTGGCATCAGGATTTATTTATATTTTATCAAGACTATATGTCAAATTTAAAATTTTCGAGTTGATTTAAATTTAAGATTTTCTTCTGATTCCTGACTCTTCAGGTTGATGCGTAGATGAGTCAATGAGTGGATGAGAAGTATTACGGATTTAAGGTTTTCTTCTGACTTCTGACTCCTGGCTCCTCGGTTTTGGTTTCTTCTATCTTCTAGCTTCTGAATTCTATATTCCGTTTTTAAAAAATACACCCGGCCGGCATGCTCTGGCCAACCCGGGTGGGAATCATTAGGAGGAGGAAAAGAGCCGGCTGATTTATTTGTAAAAGGGGGGTAAAAAAGGATGGAGCTCTCTCCAGCCGGCAAAAGAGAACCTTAATTGCGTTTTAAACACCTTATTAAATCCTCATCACGGATTCATTATAGGGAGTGATCGAGGTCAATTCAATCGGATTAAGTCTGATTTTTTTGTAGGACTTTCCTGTAGGACACTATCGGATTTTGGCTTACACTATCTGTTCTTTGGGGCCAATTATAAATCATCAGCATTCTTTCTAATAATTCAGTCCATCAAATAAGTGTATGAGAAGATGAGTAGATGGGAGGATAGGTGCAGTGTTTGTGCTGAGATTGGTTCGCCCGTAGGGTAAAAAAGGCCGACATAAAATTTATCTTGGATGAATATCAAGATAAAATATTATCTAATTATTTAAATTAAATCATAACCGTAGATTTAGTCTTTATTGAGTCGGCCTATTTTACTTATAATTCAGACCACACAATTTACCAGGCGATTCCGTAATCGTCCCCATAATTACTACTCCCTCCCCAGAACGAACCATTTTTCCAGTCGAAAAAGATAGCATTGATAGGCCCTGAGGTGCGTTCCTGAAAATTGATCCTATAGCCCATATTTTTAAGATTATCCCGGACATTCTCCGGAGTCACTTCATTTAAGGTCAGCCGTCCGGGAAAAATCGAATGATCATCGAATGAGTTCCGCATCTGGAAGCTTACAATATTGGGAGCTTCACAAGCTTCTTGAACATTCATCCCGAATTCAACCACATTTAAGAAAAACTGAAGGAGATTCTGATCCTGGGTATCTCCGCCCTGAACAGCGAAAGATAAAAAAGGCTTCCCTTCTTTTAAAGCCATTCCCGGTGTCAGAGTAGCTCTAGGCCTTTTTCCCGGTTCGATCACATTAAAGGGATTCTGCTCGGGATGCAGGACAAAGCTCTGGGCACGCTGGCTCATTCCGATTCCGGTACGGCCTGCGATACAGGCAGGGATCCAACCCCCACTGGGAGTCACCGACACCACCCATCCTTCTTTATCCACAGCTTGAATGGAAGTGGTCCCGGTATAAAAACTATCCAATTCAGACCTGCCCATTGGTCCTTTATCTTCCTTTTCTTTTTCAACTGGATTTGACCATTTCTCCAGGTAATCCAGAAAAGGATTTTTCTTTCCTTCAAAAGGATAAGGATCACCGGGCTTAGCGTCCGGGTCATTTATATTCCAATTGATCTGTTCCAGCCTGCTTTTCGCATATTCTCTGGAGAGCAAACCCTCGATCGGTTCTTCAGGAGGGAAATAGGGGTCCCCATAATAAAAATCCCGGTCGGCAAAGGCCAAATTCATGACTTGATAGAGGGTATGGATATAGTTGACGCTGTTGTGCCCCATTTCCTTCAGGTCGATGTTTTCCAAAATGTTTAACATCTGCAGCATGACAGGGCCCTGGACCCAACAGGTCAATTTATACACATCAATCCCCTTATAATTGGTTGTCACCGGTTCTTCCAAGTAAACCTGCCATTTATCCAGGTCTTCCTTGGTGATTAGACCACCCTGTTCCTGGCATCCACGGACGAACTCATCAGCAATATCCCCCCGGTAAAAGCGGTCATAAGCAGCATAAATGGCCTCCTTTCTGCTTTTACCCTCATCCAGGGCGCTTTTTTCTGCTTCCACCAACTTTTCCAGGGTCCTATATAGGTCCTCTTGTTTGAAGATCTCACCCACATGGGGGGCTTCATGGTCTTCGCCTAAATGCGGAAGAAGCACGTCTTTTGAATAGGGCCATCGTTTGATCCTTTCTTTTCCCCTTTCTACACTTCTAACAAAGTCCTGTTCCACCGGATAACCTTTTGCCATTTCCATGGCAGGAGCTAAAACTTCAGCCAGGCTCATGGTTCCGAACTCTGCCAGCATGACCAGTAATCCTCCCGGAGTCCCGGGTGTCACTGCG
>CAZLBV010000159.1:0-11916 GCA_964557845.1 uncultured Eubacteriales bacterium
ACCACCAGCCGGTATAATAGGGATGGTCTGTTCTTGTTTTTCTTCATATATTTTTATCTCTTGGAGAACCTCCGGAACAAGCTTTTGCAATGAATATTCAGGATCGTCAATATTTTCAGGCTTGAACCCCAGATGACCGCCCGCCTTGGGACCCTCGACCACAATCGCATCAGGAAGACGATTATATCTTTCCGACCATTTACGGCAAATAATATTAGCTGCTCTACCGGAAGATACGATAGGAACCAACTTTGTCCATTTATTACCCTTTAAAAACTCAGGAAGATTAAGAGGAAGGCCAGCTCCTGAAAAAATTATGTCGATTTTTTCCTCCACCGCAGTTCTTACCATATCAGCGAAATTTGACAGCGCAACCATTATATTCACACCCAGAATTCCCTTGGTCATTTCTCTGGCTTTCCTTATTTCTTTTTTTAAGGCTCTTATATTGGCATCCAGATAATTTGAAAAGAAATCAGGTTCAATCCACCCTATCCCTGCTGTAGCAATAACACCAATACCACCCTCATTTGCAACAGCAGAGGCCAACCTTGACAGAGAGATTCCTACACCCATACCCCCTTGAACGATCGGGACTTTAGCTTTTATTCCTCCGATTATTAATTCTTTGATGTTTTTTGCGTCCATGTATATCTCCCATCACCAGATTTTTACTGGATTTACTCACCAAACCTTGGAACCTACTCTATTGCATCTTTGCTGATCTGTTTTCCCCTTGAGATATCTGAGATCTTGTCGCAGCAGACAGACCTGTATATGTTAAAACAGGACAGGTTAATCAACCCTAATAATCCAGATAAATGGAATAAATAATGTTTAATATTCAATCAGAGCCAAATATCTCCCCAAAAAACAAAAAAACTTATTTTCCCTCAGTATCGATTAAAACCGCCTCCCCCTCTGTTGCCAGAAGAGCGGTCTTGGCGGGGACGTGCCTCATCCACTCTAAGTGTTCGGCCAGTGTAATCTTTTCCATTAAGGGCTTCTTTCGCTTTCTCAGCTTCGGACGGACTGGATAATTCCACAAATCCAAAACCCTTACCTTCAATAACATTAATTTCTTTGATGTCATAATCAGAGAATAATTCTTCCAGATCTTCCTTGGTTACAGAATAACTGAAATTTCCAACATAAAGTTTACTTCCTTGCATTCGTTTCTCTCTTTGTTAATTTTTTTCACTGCCAAATATTTATGGCAGAGAATATTTCTATACTTAATCCAGCAATGATCACATTGTTGGTGTAAGCATGACAAAAAACGAAAAAGGTTAGATAATTAGGAGGGATTATTATAACTTAAGAGCAGTAATAAATTCTCGTTTAATTAACTTTTTTCCTTTATCTTTTTTATTTTCTCTAAAAAAAAGAAATTTGTCAATAAAAAGAATAAATTAGGATATTGTTTCCTGAAAAAATTACAACTCAATGATAATTAATCGATTATCATTACCAACGGCATTTTTTATGAATAGTTCAGGTTAATCTAAAAGCGGATCTTTTCGGACGAAAAGAGGTTTCATCAGGGAATCTCCATTCACCTCCATTATCACTTTATACATACCGGGTTCAGCAGAAATGGGATTTAATTTCTGGGTTCTCCAGTTAATACCGGCATACTTCTGCCCGCGCTTTTCCAGGGATTCTCTTAATTTTTCATTGATCTCTCTTCTTGTCTCCCATTCAGTTGTTTTGATATAGAGGTCATAGAGTTCTTTCTCTTCTTCATTCAGCTCTGGAGGATCGAAAGTAAAATCCCAGATATATCTATTGATGTTGGATTGGTCTTTAAGTTCAATTTCTTTTTTCATCTCACCTTTCCAATCCGAAACAGTCAGTTTGGCTTCTTTTGCTTCCTTTCCTAAATAATAATTGATCACAGCACCCTGAGGAGGATTTTCTCCCTTGAACAAAAACTGCCCCCGGTTGCCGCCCCGGCTGATATTTGCCCATTGTGTGGCTACGCCTTGATCGAACAGATAAGTGGAAGATGATTGGATCTCTTTGGTCATACATTGAAGAGGGGCAATATCATCGCATATCCAGATCCCCCGTCCGTGGGTTCCGATGATCACATCATTATAAAGAGGGTGGATCAAAATATCATGAACGGCGACAGTGGGGAGATTATTCATAAAACGCTCCCAGCTGCTTCCGCCGTTCATAGAAATAAAAAGCCCGAACTCAGTACCCAGAAAAAGCAGATCTTTGTTCTTGTGATCCTCACGGATGACATAAGCTACCTGGCCCTCAGGTAAAGTGCTGCCCAGGTCCGACCAGGTCTTACCGAAATCCTCAGTCTTAAACACCCAGGGTGAAAAGTTATCACTGCGGTGCCCGTCAAAGGTGACATAGCAGGTTTCCTCATTAAAATGAGAGGCTTCTACCCGGCTGACCCAGTATTTCTCTGGCATTCCATTTATGTTACTCCTGACGTTATTCCAGCTTTTACCGTAATCCTGGGAAACCTGGACATTTCCATCATCCGTCCCAACCCAAATAATTCCCGGTTTGAGGGGAGATTCAGAGATCGTGATAATGGTGCAGTGATTCTCGGCGCCGGTGACATCCGGCGTCAATCCTCCGGTTTTTCTATCTATTTTAACCGGATCATTGGTGCTAAGATCAGGACTTATGATCTCCCAGGATTCACCCCGGTCCATGGTTTTAAACAGAAAATTCCCTCCAAAAAATACTGTTTTTGGATCATGAGGGGAAATGATGATCGCACTGCTCCAATTGAATCTGAAAGGATTATCTTTGCCCCACCCGGCATCTTCCTGCATCTTTAATACTTTTTCAGTAACATAGGCATCGTAATTAATGATATTTTCTTTATTGGGTTTGATAAATCTGGATTCTCTGGTCTCTACATCGATCCGGCTGATATTCCCCTGCTGGCTTTCGTAATAGACCGTGCGCCAGTCAGTGGGATCGACCGGAGTGTAGAATCCATCTCCTCCTCCGATCTTAAACCAGTGATCCGTGAGAATGCCCTCACTGTCACGGCTGAGGGAAGGCCCTCCCCAGGAACCATTATCCTGGAGCCCGCCGTAAACATAATAGGGGTCCCGCATATCCACACCAATCGCATAAAATTGACTGACGGGAAGATTGTCAAAAAAAAGATAATTTTCGCCGTGATCCTGGGTTAATCCCACTCCGCCGTCGGTTCCAAGATAAAAACGGTCTTTGTTATTGGGGTCAGACCACAGAGCATGATAATCCCCATGGATGCCGGTGTTTTGCCTTTCCAGAGTCTTCCCTCCATCTTTAGAAATGAGGAAACTCCCGGTCACTACATACACGATATTATCATCTATCGGATTCAGGTATATGTGGCTGTAATAAAAAGGCCGGTTATTGTAGCGGTTCATATACTGCCAGGATTCCCCCCCGTCTTCACTACGGTAAATCCCGGTTCCCAGCTTGGTCATATCCTTGTAATCAGGATTTTCAGATCCGTCAGGCAGATTCTCCCGGGGTTGGAAACCATGCTCAACGAATGCCGTCAGTACGTTCGGTTTGCTTAGGCAAACAGCCAGACCGATTTTTCCTGTGTCTCCTTCGGGAAGACCGTTGGTCAGTTTGTTCCATGATTCTCCCCCATCAGTTGTTTTAAAAATACCTCCATTGGGCCCGCCGCTGTCGAACCGGTAAGGCCGGCGCAGGCGCTGCCAGAACCCGACATAGAGGATATTCTCATTGGTTGGATCCATTATCAGATCAATAGCTCCGGTTTTTCCGTCATCAGGCAGTCCGTTGGTCAATTTTTTCCAGGAATTACCACCGTCTGTGGTCTTAAATAAGCCCCTTTCACCGGAATATCCCCACAAATGCCCGCCGGCAGCCGCATAGACGATATCAGGATTCGAAGGATGAGTAATGATCTTAGATATGGAATGGGTGGATTTAAGACCCATATTGGTGAAGGTTTTCCCTCCGTCTAAAGATTTATAAATCCCATCACCCCAGGCAATGCTGTTTCTCGTGTTTTTCTCGCCCGTGCCGACCCAGATTATATCCGGATCCTTCTGAAAAAATGCCACATCCCCTATTGAAGCTGCTCCATACTCATCAAAAATTGGGCTCCAGGTCGTCCCTGCATTGGTCGATTTCCATACTCCCCCTGAAGCCGATCCAACAAGCACAGTAGTAAAATTCTTATCCAGAGCTTCGATATCCGAGACACGGCCAGACATATTGGCCGGACCGATATTGCGCCATCTAAATGCTTGTGCAATACCTGATTCACTCGTTTGGGATTGGGTCGGCCCCGTCAATAACAAAACCAACAGTAATCCAAACACGATCGAAACAACAAAAAAAGATTTTGCCTGATTTTTCATAAGTGAAATCTCCTTTTCTATTTATGATTAAAAATATCAATCACCATTTATTGGATTAAAATATTAGGTAAATCCCTCCGGAAAAAAAACTTCCCTGAGATAAAAAAGCATCTAAATTCAATCCCAAATATTTGTGAAATCTAAATTGAACTTGGGTGCCAACTGCAGGAGAGAATAAGACCTCCGGAATATCACCGCTCAATTTCCGCAAATCATCGATACTATTATCAAAGGCCCCGGAGTAATTGACATCACCGATCAGAGTCTCAAGTTTAATATTTTGGCGGTTTTCCACCTCTCCTTCATAGAAAAAAAGCGTCATCCCTCCATAAAACCACCATTTGAAAGCTGGTCCTGAAATAGGGGCCCACCTTCCCAGTAAGGAAAGTGTTCCAGACCGTAGCCCAACTTCTCCATCTGCTTGGACTTCTAATTTTGCCAGGTTATAATCTTGAAAATCAACAGTCTGTTCATAAAACATGGTATAAGGAAGGGAAAAATCAATGAGTTCTCCCTTAAGCCCCAGAGAACATCTGGTGTTTTTAAAATTATACCAGAAATTTAGAGAGACAAACTGCCCGGACGAAGAAAAATCAATATCTGACTGGATAATGACCTGGATGTACTTTGGAAGCACTGGATCCACTAATTGTTCCAATCCTTCCTTGACAAGATTTTCACTCTCCTTTTCAAGCAGAGTGGTAAAGGGAGATAATGACCACCGGCCATAAGAAATCTGGATCTCATACTGTTCTGCCTGAAGGAGAGAGGGCACCATAATTAGAAGTAATGATAAAAAGAAATATAAAATGAATTTCGACATTTTTTCCATCTTATGTCATGCCCAACATAATGGCAAGATTCTGCTCCTATTTTTTTAGGATGATCCTAATCCTTTTAATACTCTTTAAATCAGCATCCAGAACAACCATTTTCAAGGACTCAGTTTCAACCACCTCGCCGCTGAGGGGAATCTTTTCCAAAAGATAGATCAAATAACCTGCAATGGTTTTATAATCGCCGGTTGGAACAGGAATATTATATCGGTATTTCAATAAAGAAATTTCTGCTTTCCCATCGCATTCATAAATATTTTTATCGACCTGGGTAATGATCCGTTCTTCCTCTTCGGCTTTTTCATCACAAACATCTCCAAGAATTTCTTCCACCAGATCTTCAATGGTCACCAGCCCTACGATCCCGCCAAATTCATCTACCACAAAGACCATATTGTTACCGCTTTTTCTCAATTCCCGCAATAACGAATAGACCTTTTTTATTTCGGGAACATGACGGAGATTTTTAATGATATAAGGGGCAACAGTTGAAGAAGGAGTCTTACTATAAATTACATCCAGAACGTTTACAATCCCAATAAAATTATCCACCCTTCCTTCATAAACCGGGATTCGGGTATAACCTGAATCTGCAACTACTTTATAAAAAGATTCAACCGTAATGTTTTTGGGGACAGTCACTATTTCAACCAAGGGAGTCATGACCATTCCAGCGGTTTTAGTTTCTAGATCCATCACACTATTTATCATCTGTATCTGCTCTGGTTTCAGTACCCCTTCTTTTGCTCCCATCCTGGCTAGGTACTTTAATTCTTCTCTCATTCCCATCATCCGGCTAGACCTGGTTGGTTCTTCTGCGCGCCCGACTATATGATTCGTCATCTTGGTTATAAAGACAACAACGGGACGAAAAATCATAGCTGACAGCCACAGCCCATAAGCACTGCGCAGAGCCAAGACATCTGCCTTTACTCGAAAAATAGTTTTGGGCAGGATCTCACAGAAAATCAGGATAAAAAAGGTCATGACAAAAGTATTCAAAATCCCCTGAAGGCTTTCATCCTCAGGAAACATATAACCGAACAATTGAAGTCCGGCTAACCCCGCAATAATATTTACTAAGTTATTTCCCACCAAGATTATGCTTAACATTTTATCCGGTGTTTTCCAAAAATTACTTATGACGGCGGCTCGCTTATCTCTTTGCTGAGAGAGCACTTCGATTTTGGCCCTTGAAACGGACACAACTGCTGTTTCAGCTCCGGAATAGAAAGCGCTTAAAATTACCGACAGGATAAGTAAAAATAAGAATGGGGCTAAGGGATTGCCGTTAACGCTTCCATTAATCATTTCTCCCCCTCCAAAAAAGGGGGTACATAAAAACAACAGAAAAAGAACCAAAAATTTATTTGGTTTAGAGGTTCTATGTGTTTCTTCGATTTCATCCTTCTCTAGGCGTAGCCTGACTAGATCGATCCGGGTCCCCTCCATTTTTTCTACCAGAAAGTCCAGACCGGTAGAGGGATCTTTGATCTTATCCCCTACGTTAGGGATATATCCGAAAAGGGTAATAACATAGCCGCCTATGGTATCCGCGCTAGTAAGCTCAAGATCAAGGTTTAATCTTTTGTTCACACTGCGAACACTTACAAAACCGGGGATGAGCACACTTTCGGGATCATCCCGGTCCCGTGAGATAGACATCTCGGACACTTTATCGTATTCATCAAAAATCTCTCCCAGCACTTCCTCAACTATGTCCTCTGTGGTAACCAATCCGGCTGTCCCCCCATATTCCCCCAGCACGATCGCCATCTGTTGTTTTTTCTTAGCTAATTCCCGGATTAATTCCCCGATCCGTTTAGATCTTATTGTGAAAAATGGCGTCCGGATAAGGGTATTTTCATAACCTGGATTCAATTCATTTAATAAATCTCTATGCGCCAAAAATTCTTCAATAGTCAGCTGTTCTAGGTTTTTGCCCCCCAAACGTTCAATCCGCAGGCCTTTCCACCTCGGTAAATCCTTCACATAGAAAATCCCGATTATATTGTCGACATCCTTTCTGTATACAGGGAGCCGGGAAAATCCTGCTTCTTTGGTAAAAAGAAAGGCCTTTTGGATGGTTTTGGATGCATCAATACACATCATTTCAGTTCTGGGTACCATGATCTCTTTTGCCTGAATATCCTGAAATTCAAAAATATTATGAAGAATTTCCCCCTCATCCTTATCGAACGCACCATATTCTTCGGTCCTTTCCAGAACTGCTTTTATTTCTTCACTTGTCATAGGGAACGGTTTATCCAACGAAGTCACTCCAAAAAAAGGAAGAAGTAGATCCATGAAATGACTCAAAGCCTTTCTAATAGGAAAAATCAGTGTCGAAAACAGCCACAAAGGCTGAGCAATCACCCGGGCAAATCTCTCCGGGTGATTGAGAGCATAGGTTTTGGGAGTGATTTCCCCAAAAACCAGCAGGATGAACGTCTGAAAAATTATGGATACAATTGAGGCGTAAGCAGTATTTTCTCCCCTAAACAATACATGAAAGATCAGCATTCCGGTTATACTCACAAAGGCCATATTGATCAGAATATTCCCAAACAGGACGCTTATAAAAAGACGTCTCGGATCATCGATGAAGCGGATAATAGCCTGACTTTTTTTTGATTTTTCTTCTTTTAATTTATGGATTTGAGTGATCGAAAGAGCTGTTAGAGCCGTTTCCGAACCAGAGAAAAAAGCTGATAGAAAAAGCAGAAAGACTAATCCCACCAAGTTGCTGAATATATTTGCTACATCCATCCTATATGCCGTATTTATCCCGCGCAGAAATTGTCTTAGGGTTAAGACAGGATGAAATCTTCATAATCTTCAATGAAGAAATATTTTTGAGGGCGTTCCAGCAGAACTGAAGGTTCATCAGGAATGGGAGTTGCTTTACTGGTCTTTAACAGATAGGAAATAAATGCTTTTAACGCTTCTTTTGTGTCTTTGGTATCAGGGAAGAACTTGACAGGATCAAAAGCAGAACTGAACAGACGAATTGAACGAATAGTCGACAGATCAGATTTTAAATCATCTAAAAAAAGATCGATCAAATAATAGGACGGTTCATAAGGAGACGTGATCTCAACCACAGCTATGGTCTTTACCTTATTGAGAGAAAGCAATCTCGGCCCTATCTTCAGAGCGTCAATGGACAATTTATCACCTTTAATTTCTTTGATATTTGCCTTGATCATTTTTAAGGATTTTTTGTGAATCGGAGCAAAATAGGTTTCATCGTCTTTTGGCTTTGCTTTTTTGCTTATGCCGGGAGGGCTTTTCGGCTTCGGCTCTTGAGTTTTTGGGCAAGGCGTTTCCTTAGCTGGAGTGGACTTAGGCGGCAGCCTCTTCTCTTTTTCCAAATACTCTCCTTTCGTTGCTTGTTCCCTCAAAGAATTATCATCCGGCTGTTCTTGGATAGAGTCAGGTTGTTGTTCCTCGGTTTCAGACCGGATTTGTGAATCAGACCTCTCCCCTCCAAAACTTGGATAACCTTGATATAGATCCTCCATTCCGGGAAATTGTGGAACCGGTTCTTTTTCGACTTCTGGAACCTCTTTTTTCGATTCTTCTTGATGAGCCAGAGCTTTAGGTTCTTCTTCCACAGAGGCTCTGGAAGTTTTTCCCGAAGTTTCAGGTTGAGCTTCAGCCATCCCTGCATCTTCCCCAGATTGGGGGGCTTCAAAAATTTCTTCTTCTGATGGTGAGGCCTCTACTATTTCTTCATCGGGTTCCTCTTTTTTGGGCGCCTTTTCCTGTGTTTGAACTGATGAATACTGACCGGACACTTCATCGTAGTCGAAGCGAACCTTTGATTTCACCTCATTGAATTTTTCTTTGATTTCTTCCTTATCAAGATCAGAGATCTCCGGATGTTTAAGACATAACTCGTAAACTTTTTTTGCCACACGAGAATCTAAGCTGGATGCTATTCTGGCAAAATTTAATACCAACAGAGGTGGAGAACCGGCATCCATCTTTTTAAGCATGTCTGAAGCTAATGAATCTGCCTCAATGGGATTTTTCTGCTTTGCCAAGATCTCCAATATCTTGATCTTATAAGGCATGCTCAAAGGAGGTTTGGGAATCCGCTCACGCAATTTCCGGTAATGATTCAGTGCCTGTTCCACCTGATTCCGTCTTATTTCCCTTTCAATCATCTTTATCATATAATCTGAAGTCTCATCGATCCGATCTAATTCTGCGCCTAAATTCCATAAACCCTCAACAACATCATCATTGGTTGGATCGCTCTCAACTGCAGTTAACATTAAGGAAAATGCCTTATCGAAATCACCATTCCTCTTTAAAACAGTGGCTTCTTCCAGGGCCTGATAGCCATCACTGACATAACTTATCTGCTTTTCTATCTTAGGGGAGATATGTCTTTCTTCTATGCGGTTAAACTTTATAACAAGAGCGATCCCAGCCCCGAAGACAAATCCCCAAACATGGGCCCAATGGGCAACACCACCTCCTGTTTCCGGGGAGACAGAATCAACCATTCTGGCATTGAAGAATTCTAATACTACCCATAAAGGCAGCATTAACCAGGCCGGAGCTTGGAATGTTCCCCGGGCGAAAATGAGGAAATAGAAAAAATTTATTCTTGTGTCCCAGAAGCGTATGAGAAAGGCCCCCATGACACCAGCTATAGCTCCTGAGGCTCCGATCAATGGCCCCACCAATTTGGGGTAATGGATGGCAAACATCATAGCCGATAGGACACCGACCGCCACATAAAAAACCGCATAGAGCGGTCTTCCCCATTTATCTTCAATAAAAGGCCCGGTTAAATAAAGGAAAAACAGGTTGCCCAGCAAATGAAGCCAGCCGCCGTGAACAAACATATAAGCAAAAAGGCCAGTCATCGTTTTTCTGGCCGGGATAAAACCATATTTCCGGTAAGGAACACTGTTTAAGGCATTTTTAAACCTCTGGGCCAAGTTATTTAAACGCTCTTGTTCCTCATCGCGTTCAAAAGTAAAAGTGGGAGGAGGATACTGCATTCTATAGGCTTCAAGCATGACCTCGAACTGCTCATTGTACAATTCTCCAAAGATCATATCCTTCAAATCAGGATCAAATTCAAGGTAGGGATGAGAAAGAAAATATTCCACAAATTCCATGGCCGCATTTTCAAGCCTTTTTTCCACATTGTTCATGGATATGGATACAAAAATATGTACGACAAGACAGATCGACATAATCGTGATTGTTACCCAGGGTAGCCTTCGGACAGTATTGCTTTCATGTCCGATTGGAAATATTAACATTTTGAACTATCTTCCAACTGCAATATTCTCTCAAGCACAATACTATTAATAACCCCTCACTGTCAACCTATATGCTCGGTGGATTTGACGGATTCGTTTTAACTTTGTATATTTGCATGCATTACTAATATGAAAATCGCAGTTACTGGGGCCAGCGGACATATCGGAGTTAATCTCTGCCGTCTTCTCCTGAATAAGGGCATCCAAGTAAGAGCCCTAATTCATGAAAATATCCTCGGAATTGAGGATCTGGAACTGGAAACTGTTCGAGGCGATCTTCTGGATATTCCCTCGCTGAAAATACTGGTTGACGGGGTAGATATCCTATTCCATCTAGCTGCAGTCATTTCCATCCAAGGGAAAAAAGACAAGGAGATCCTTTCTCTAAATGTTGAGGGAACAAGAAACCTTCTCAAAGCTGCCTTGGAGGCATCAGTAAAGCGTTTTATTCATTTCAGTTCTATCCACGCGCTGATCCAAGAACCTTATGATCAATTCCTCGATGAAACTAGGCCTATAGCTTTAAATGATTGGATGGTCTATTCCCGTTCAAAAGCCCTGGCAGAAAGGGAAGTTTTAGGGTTTTGTGATTCTGGTTTGGATGCGGTCATACTCAATCCAACGGCTGTCATAGGCCCTTATGATTACCGTCCTTCCTTGTTGGGGAGAGCCTTGATCTTAATGGCCTGTGGAAGGCTTCCTCTGATAGTGCCTGGTGGATATAACTGGGTCGATGTCAGAGACGTAGCTCAAGCAGCTTTTTCATCCATAAAAAAAGCCAGAAAAGGGGAGCGTTATCTCCTGTCCGGCCACTGGAGCGATCTTAAGGAATTATCCCGAATAGTATCGAATTTCTCGGGTTCTAAAACGCGCCGGATCTCCTGTCCTTACTGGCTGGCTAAGATCGGGCTCCCTTTTATACAAACCTATTGTTTTGTTAGCCGTACGGAGCCGCTCTACACCTATGATTCGATCAATACTCTTATGAGAGCACACCGAAACATTTCCCATAAAAAAGCTTCCCAGGAGCTGGGTTTTACACCTAGGCCTCTAGAGGAAAGCCTAAAAGATACTCTTGAATGGTTCCGAGAGAACGGGTATCTGACTGACTGACAGTGCAGCGGCCATCCCATTTCCGCCCCCACCCCTCTTCCCACAAGGAAACGGAATTTCCGAGCATCCTGCAATTTGCCGACATTGCCTGGATTATTCAAGCGCCGAGGTTGCTGCCACGGCAAGGAAGTGAGGTCGGCGATTTTCCTAATGTACGAAATTGCCTGGATTATTAGCGGCACGAGGTTAGTTCAAATACGAGTGACATTGAGTGAAGATGTATGTGTAATACCTCGAGCTCACTGTCACGATGTATTTGGGCTGAGATCGGGTCGCCCGTAGGGCAAAAGAGGCCGACAATAAATTAAATTG
>CAZLBV010000160.1:0-2605 GCA_964557845.1 uncultured Eubacteriales bacterium
AAACCAAAAAAAGAAATATTTTTTCCCTCCCAAAAGAAAATTATTTCCGGATCAGAAAGCCTCCCTTGGATCCTGCCTGAAACCGAAACATCTCCGCTAAGTTGGGGCACATATTCATGCATCAAATTTGGAAAGTACCTTTCTCCAAAAGTGTAAAGATCTTCAACCTCAAAGATATAACTCCCGGAAAGGCTGTGGTCCTTATAAACAACACCTCCTGTTAGGCGTTCATTTTCGGTCATAAATTCAGTTATTTGCAAAGAAATGTTCTGTTGGTTTAAATCAACATGAACACTTCCCCATAGTTTTGGGACCTCCTTTGTTTCCTGAGTCACTGATCCCGGTCTGTTAAAATTTAGAGCAACCTCTCCCTTGAATGCATCCAAATTTAATCGATCCCATTCTAATTCAAAGCTGCCTGATACCTTTGAAGATAAAGCAGGAAACCCATCCATCAAAAAAGACAAGGATGATAATTCCAGACCCTCCCATTGAAACTTGGCTTGGTTTCCTTCAGCCCAATTCAAAGGATGGAACACCCCAGAACCTGTCACCTCACCGCCTTCCGGATAGATCTCCAATGTAGAAATTGAAAGCTGCCTTTTATTCCATCTGGCCTCTCCTTTAAATTTTATATTTGATAATTGTTCCCATGTAATATTTTGACCCTGAAAGCTCATATCTGCCTGCAGAGAAGAGAATGGACCTTGGATCTTGGCCTGTGTGTTTATTTTCCCTGATATTTCTTTCATATCCGATATAAAATGACTGAAACTATTAACATCGATCTCTGCATTAAGATTCAGGTCCAATTCAGGATCCTGAAATCCGCCGACCATCCCTGCAAATTCAAATATGGAGTTATCTGATTGAATCACAAAATCCTGTATCTTGACGAAATCTTGCCCCAAAATTCCCGACATGGAAAAAGATTGAAGTAAAAACTTTTTCTGATTGAAAACCAGCTTGCCTTTATCCCGGCTTTCTATCTCAAACAAATGCTCTGATGCCTTTTTCCTTTCCATTAATAGATTCAAAACAGGGCTTCTTATATATATTTCCTCAGCTCTGTTCTCCCAAATAATGGAAGCCTTGGTGAAATTAATTTTTCCGACCTGGAAGGGAGGCAAAACTTCACCCGATGTTTGGTCTTCTTGTTTTTTCCCCCCACCATTAAAATCAGGGATATTAGATACTCCTACTCTGCTCTCATAAAGGTGGAGCTGAAGATTGGACAATGAAAGTTCCTTCAGTTTTATCTCTCCACGGAAGAGGAGTGCAGTGGTTAACTTTGCCTTGACTCTATCTGCTTGAAAAAAAACAGGAAATTCTTGTTTATTGACATCTTGAACTATGACTCCCCGGAGATCCAATCCTAAATTTAAAAGATTATAGTCAAGATCCTTTATAACAACTTTTAAGTTATAGTTCTTTTTTAGGAGATTGACGGCATAATTTCTAACATAATTTTCGATTGGGCCTGTGTGGAGCAGAATGAAAATAATTATTAAAAAAAACATAAACCCAATTGCGATCTTTAGTAACTTTTTTTTCATCTAAGTTTTCTAAGAAAAACACAAAAGTACTAGGTTTCTCAATTAAAGTTTTATTTCCAACAGTTTTCCCGGTTTGAGATCATATAATTTTTCGTTGTAACCGATTTTTATAGGTTTGGCACTTACCTTAATGGCCTTTATTTTCATTTTTTCGGGGCTTACCTCAACCCGCAGGGAATGATCCCGATAACTGACCAACATTTTCAAATAGTCCATTTCTTCAGGCAGCTGGGGATTAAACCGAAGCACATTTTCCCGAAGCGACATATCCGTATAGCACCTTTGGATAATATCCACCGTTCCTGCCATAGCACCCAGATGGATACCTTCTGGAGTTGTGCCCCCTTGAATATCGGCCACATCACTTTTAAGGGCTTCTTCGAATAACTCCCAGGAACGGGTTCGATCAGCCCTGGCTAACACCCATGAATGAACGACCCGGCTCAAAGTAGAGCCATGAGATGTCCGTTTCAAATAATACTGAATATTTTTGGGTATGGTATCCTCATCAAAAGAATACCCTAGATCAGTGAAAATTTCTTCCAACCTTTCCGCTGAAAAAAGATAGAACAGCATCAATACATCGGCTTGTTTAGAGACCTTGTACTGGTTGGGGCTATCGCCTTCAGCCTCCAGTATTCTGTCCAGCCGCTGGATGTCACCATATTTTTCACGATAGCCCTCCCAATCAAATTCCTCAAGTTGATCATAACCCTCAAACTGACTGATGATACCATCACCGTGAAATACAATCCGCATTTTTTTAATGATCTTTTTCCAGCGATCGATCTCTTCTTGCTCCAGTCCGATCTCACAGCACAATTCCTTCTTTCGGTCCACGGCTAAAAGATCCAACAGCATGAGCGCCTTTTTTAACACCCAGACCGCCATGACATTGGTATAAGCATTATTTTTTAGTCCCGGGCTGTCTGAACCGGGGAAGCTATCATGGTATTCATCCGGACCCATAACCTCGGAAATTTCAAAACGGTCGGAATCAGGATTATAAACAGCACAGCTGCCCCAAAAACGGGCGATCTCAAGAAACA
>CAZLBV010000161.1:0-7340 GCA_964557845.1 uncultured Eubacteriales bacterium
TATCAGCTTCAGGGAAACACGCTGGTAATCGCTTTCCCGGAAGGTTTCCAGCTTCAATTCAAAAGGGTCGGGGATCCACTCCTTTCCGCACAGCCAAAACAAGAATCCCAAAACCAAATCCGGACGGGGGGAAAGAAGTCGACCTCATCCGCTCCGGCAGTCTCTCCATCCCAGAAAACGGCAACATCTTCCATCGGCCCCGGGGAAGTAGGGGATCCCAACTGGGGTTTCAAATTTACTCCTCCCGCGGGGTGGAAATTCCAGCGCGGTTACAAAGGGGCTGTTCTGGGCCATGATAAAATTGCGGGAATAATCCTAGTCACCCCCCATCTCTTGCCCTCTCTCGATAAAATTAGAGAGGAAATGCAGCAGGAGCTGGAGGATGAGGGAACCATGCTCATTCCATCCGGCCCCATCCAATCAGCCGGCACAAATGGGTTCAGCGGAGATTATTCCGGCACCTTTGATGGAGCGCAGGTCAAGGGCAAAGGTATCGGGATCCTTTCCCCTTTTGGCGGAGGTGCCTACATCATCGCTCTGAGTACTCCCGAAAAATTCAGCCGGGATCTTTCTGCAGCTGCTGAGACAATCGCCAGCAATATACTCTATTTCCAGGTGGATGTAAGTGAGCTCGCCCGGCATTTCGCAGGTATGTGGGCCCATGCGTCGTCAAGCACTCTTGTCAATCTCGAGTTCCATTCCAACGGAGATTTTGAATACATCTCGGAAGGTGGCTACTCCGGCTCCTTTTCGGATCAGTACGGCAACCAAACCGGAAACTGGGGGGTTTCCTCGAACGACAAGACAAAAGGGAGGTGGACCGTTCGCGGCACAAAGGAGGAGGGCGTGATTATCATAAACTATGCAGATGGAAGTGAAAACTGGATCGAGTATCACGTTCACCAGAGTAAAGGACAAACCTACTGGAGAGAATATTATTTCGACGGAAAGCTGTACAGCAAAAGACGCTGAATTTTTTAATAGCGGAGCACAAGATAGGGCAAGCATCATGTTCTTCACTGGTTTTGGTGAAGGGACGAATAAAATTGAAAATTGAGGTAGAAAATTGGGCCTATGAGGCCTTGCTTAAGGGATGAGGAATAGATTTTTGAATTCTGTATGAAAAGCCTCCGAAACCCCTCTCAATCTTAATTGAAAAACCTATTCTCGTTGATCAAATGTATGTGGAGAAAAAGTGAGAAAGCCTCAAGTGTGACAAACCGACAGAGCAGGGGTCATTTTTAACTTTTACTCCATTCACCCATCCCCCAATCTGCCTAAAAACCCAAACCAGACAGGATTGAGTTGACAAATAACCCTCCTGTGCGAATAATAGATGACCTAGACATAAGGATAAATCTATGGCGAGATTGTACGAATTTCAGGGCAAGAAACTATTGGAAGAATGCGGAATATTGATTCCCGAAGGCGGCGTAGCTCAAACTCCTGATCAGGCAAGAAGGATAGCGGAACAGATAGGAAAACCGGTTGTGCTTAAAGCACAGGTCTGGGTAACAGGCCGGGCGGCCATAGGGGGGATAAAATTCGCCGATACCCCGGATGATGCTGAAGCTGAAACCAGGAATTTGTTTGGATTGAAGGTCAAGAATTTCACGGTGGATTATATTCTAGTTGAGGAAAAATTATCGATCAAAAATGAGTTCTTTGCGGGGATAGTGATAAACGATGCAGCGAAAGCACCGGCCGTCATATTCAGCTCCGCCGGAGGAAGCGGCATCGAAGAGATCGCTAAAGCTCATCCGCAAAATGTATCCCAAGCCTTGATCGATATTCAAACCGGATTAAGGAATTTCGAAGCGCGGAGGATAATAAGAAAAACAGGTATTAAGGGAGCTCTGCAGGCAAAACTGGCCGGGCTCTTGGTCAAACTATATAAAACAGCCCAAAAATATGATGCCCGCTCTGCTGAGATAAACCCGCTGGTGCTCACCGATGAGGGGAGGGTATATGCTGCGGATTGTCATATGACAATCGATGACTATGCAGTTTACCGGCATCCCGAGCTGGGTATAGAAATTGCCCGGGAATTCGACCGGCCTCCGACCGAACTGGAGAAGATCGCCTATAAGGTCGAAGAAAGCGACCATAGAGGAACCTTTTATTTTTTACAGATGAAAGAAGATATCTCTCCTGAAGAAAGCTATATCGGTTTCAATGGAGCCGGCGGGGGCGGGTCTATGATGTCTATGGACGCAGTCCTTAAAATTGGATTCAAACTGGCAAATTACTGTGATACCAGCGGAAATCCTTCAGCCAGTAAAGTTTACAGGGCAGCCATGATCATTTTGTCCCAGCCGAATATCAAAGGTTATTTTGCTTCAGGCTCGGGAGTGGCCAGCCAGGAGCAGTATCATTCCGCCCGGGGACTGGTCAAGGCTTTTCTTGAAGAAGATCTGTCGATACCCGCTGTCATCCGGCTGGGTGGGAATTTTGAAGAAAAAGCGATCGAAATTCTTCACACTTACTTGAAAAACATTCCTGGAAAGGTCGAAGGCTACGGGAGAGATGATTCACCGGAATTCTGTGCCGCCCGGCTTGAGCAGGTAATTTCTGAAAACCAGTCCCGGCCTCATAAAATAAAATTGATCGAGGAGCCTCCTTCTCCTAAGGACTGTTATGAATTCGAAACAGTCACCGGAAAAATAACGATCGATCATGCTCGATGCATGGATTGTAAGACCAAGGGGTGTATCCAAGCTTGTACACCCAAGGTGCTTAAGCTCGAATCGGGAACACCGGTTTTAGCCATTACAGCCGAGGAAGCAAAAAGAGGAAAATGCACTGAATGTCTTGCCTGTGAGATCTACTGCCGGTTTCATGCCGAAAATGCGATCTCCATAGTACTGCCTATTCCAGGATTAAAGGAATACAGAAAAAAACTGGTGGAAGAAGAGAACTGATATGGCTATCTTAGTGGATGAAACAACAAAAGTGATCGTGCAGGGTATAACCGGAAGAGAAGGTATGGTGAGAACCCGGTTGATGAAAGATTACGGCACCAGCATAATTGCGGGCGTTACACCTGGTAAAGGTGGAGAAAAAGTATATGATGTTCCTGTGTTTGATTCTGTCGAGGAAGTGATCGAGGGACTGGGGCCGGTCAATGCCAGTGTTATTTTTGTGCCGGCAGCTTTGGTCAAGGATGCCGCTCTGGAAGCTATCGAGGCCGGAGTGAAGCTTTTGGTCATAGTTCCGGACCGAGTTCCTATATTTGATGTTTTGGAGATCGCCCGAGCTGCTAGATCCGCAGGGGCCTCCTTTGTGGGGCCAAATACCCTGGGGCTGCTGAGCCCCGGGAAAGCAGTCCTGGGAATGATCGGCGGCCGAGCAGAAACAGCCAGAGAGTGGTTTAAGCCTGGCTCTTTGGGTGTAAGTTCCAGAAGCGGAGGGATGACTTCAGCCATCTCCTATTATTTGACCAAGGCCGGCCTGGGACAGAGTACCATCGTACATGTAGGTGGAGATGCCGTGGTCGGTTTATCCCATCCGGAAGTGATGGAATTGTTCGAGCAGGACAAACAGACTAAAGCGGTGGTCATGTTTGGAGAGATCGGAACGTCACAGGAAGAAAGAGTGGCTGACCTGATCGAACACGGGAAATTTACTAAACCCATGATCGCATTTATTGGAGGAAAAGCCGCCAAATCAGGAACACGTTTTTCCCATGCCGGTGCGATCGTGGAAGGTTCCCGGGGTTCGTATGAAACCAAGGTGAAGCGATTGAAACAAGTGGGAGTTCAAGTGGTGGATTCTATACTGGACATACCCAAAGCTGCCAAAAAGGCATTAAAATAGAGGTGATGGAATGTCAAAAGATGATCTAACCTGGAAAACATCAATAACCGATGTTAGACCGAATAAGATCCTTCTCCGGGGATTCCCGGTGGATGAGCTGATGGGAAAGATCTCTTTTTCTCAGGCAGTCTATCTTGTACTCAAAGGGGAACTGCCGGGAGAAAATGTGGGAAAACTGATCGACGCTATTCTGGTATCTTCAGTCGATCACGGAGGCGGGCCGCCTTCTGTGCTTACCGCCAGAACCGTGGCTTCTACCGGGGCCGAACTGAATTCCGCAGTGGCAGCCGGGGTATTAGCTATTTCACGTTTCCATGGAGGAGCGATCGAAGAGGCTATGCGGCTGTTTAAGCAGATTGCCGTCAGGATGGAAAAGGAGAAAAAAAACAAGGCAGAAGCTGTTTGGGAGGCTCTCCAGGAACTTAAAACCAAGGGAAAAAGAGCATCCGGTTTTGGGCACCGCACACACACATCCGATCCCCGCACCCAAAAACTATTTAGAATGGCAGAAGACCTGGGATTATCCGGGAAACATGTAGAGATCTGCAGAACTGTCGAGCAGGTGCTCTCCGAGGAGACAGGAAGATCTCTGCCGGCCAATGTAGATGGGGCTATTGCCGCTCTTCTGTGTGATCTGGATATTCCACCTGAGATCGGCAATGCTTTTTTTATTATTTCCCGTGTAGCCGGGCTGGTAGCTCAAGTCCATGAAGAAAAGAGCCGGATGCGGCCGATGCGAAAGATCCATCCTGAGGATATCGAGTATGACGGGCCCAAAGAAAGGAAACTGTAATGAAGAAAAAAATTATTTCTTTAATGCCGGAATTCCAGTTTATCCGGGATGAATCCCTCAGAGAGAAAACGATCAATATTTGGGAACAAGCTGTGAGTGTTGGCAATTGGTTACCGGAAGATCTCCTGGATATGCCGTTCACACTATTGATCCCTAATACCAAAGTAAATCTGATCACCCACACCAGAGCAGTCACTCTTTGTGCCATGAACATAGCGAAGGTTTTGATCAAGGAATACGGAGACAAAGTTAAAATAAATCAGGATTTTCTATTATCTGGTGCGCTGCTCCATGATGTCGGGAAATTATTTGAGTACACGCGTGAGAAGGGACGGTTTGTAAAAAGTGAACAGGGGAAGCTGCTCAGGCATCCCATTTCAGGAGCAGCCTTTGCCGCAAAATTCGATATCCCGGATGAGATCATCCATATAATCGCGTCTCATTCTAAAGAAGGCGATGGAGCCCGGGCTACGGTTGAAGCTGTCATTGTCAATCACGCTGATTTTGTAAATTTTGATGCCTTAATGGTATAACAGGAGAGAATTTTGGCAGGTAAGACTTTCTCGGAAAAGATCCTGGGGGCTAAAGCCGGGAAAACGGTGTCTGCAGGTGAAGTGGTGACCGTGGCTCCGGACCTGCTTCTCTCTCATGATAATTCAGCGGCGATCATTAGGGAATTCAGAAAGATCGGCCTTGAAAAAGTGATCGACCCTGAAAAAATAGTGATCGTTCTCGATCATGTAGTGCCGGCCTCGACCGAAAAATATGCCCAAAACCATAAAGAGATTAGAGAATTCGTATCTGAACAGGGAATACAAAAATTCTTTGACATATCCTGCGGCATTTGTCATCAGGTCTTTTCAGAAAAGGGCTTTGCGCTTCCCGGAAGTTTGATTCTGGGAGCTGATTCGCATACCACCAGCTATGGAGCTTTCGGCGCTTTTTCTGCCGGTATAGGCCGGTCGGAAATGGCCTCCATCTGGGCTACTGATCTGATCTGGCTGCGGGTGCCGGAAACGATCAGATTCGATCTAACCGGAGCCTTATCTCCTGGTGTCTTTGCTAAGGATGCGATCTTAAAGATGATAGGTGATGGCGGGGCCGATCAAGCCAATTATAAAGCGGTTGAATTCTCAGGCCCGGCTGCCGGAAAATTTTCCATAGCGGAACGGTTGACCTTGTGCAATATGGCCGCTGAAATGGGTGCCAAAAACGGATATTTTTTCCCTGATGATAAAACCAGAACATATTTGGAACCGGTATCCCAAGCTGGATATCCGGTCACTGTCTCAGACCGGGATGCATCTTATGAAAAGATCCAACCTTTTGATCTTTCTTCGCTGGAACCGCAAGTCGCCTGCCCTCACACCGTAGATAATGTTAAACCGGTCTCTGAAGTCAAGGGGATCAAGTTCCATCAAGCTCTTATCGGCACGTGTACGAATGGGCGGGTGGAAGATCTTGATGTTGCCGCCCGGATCTTAAAAGGCAGAAAGGTTGATCCAAAGGTGAGAGTCCTGATTGCCCCGGCGTCCCGGACAGAACTTCTCAAAGCCATCAGGAAGGGGATCATAGAGACCCTGGTAGAGGCCGGGTGTGTTATCTTAAATCCGGGATGCGGCCCCTGTTTGGGTGCCCATCAAGGCGTCCTTGCTCCCGGAGAGGCAGCTTTAAGTACTGCTAACCGGAATTTTCGGGGAAGGATGGGAAGCCGTGATTCCGAGATCTATCTGGCTTCGCCTGCTCTGGTGGCGGCTTCTGCTTTAGAGGGGAGACTTTCAGATCCAAGGGATTACCTATGAATAAAGGAAAAGTATGGAAGTACGGCGACGATGTCAATACCGATGTTATATTCCCGGGAAAATATACTTATTCGGTGCTCGAGCCCGAAGAAATGGCCAAACATGCTCTGGAGGATCTTGATCCTGATTTTGCCCAAAAAGTAGAGCCAGGGGATTTTATTGTGGCGGGTCGAAATTTCGGCTGCGGCAGTTCCCGGGAGCAGGCGGCTTCCTGCTTGAAATATGCAGGGATAGAAGCCGTGATCGCGCGTTCCTTTGCGCGGATATTTTTCCGGAATGCAGTTAATCAGGGGCTTCCGGTTATTCAATCCAATGAAGCTGCGGATGCGTTGGAGACCGGGGATAGGATCTCTGTGGATCTTAAGCAGGGTGTGATCGAGACTTCCCAAGGCCTTTTCCGGTTTGTTCCCCTTCCTGATTTTGTGCTGGAAGTATTGAAAGAAGGCGGACTGATCCCCTTCACCAGGAAAAAAGTGAAAACACAGGCTAAGATATAAAGGAAAACGGGATCAGCTGTAGATCATATTACCGTGTAAATTGAAAACAAGATAATTAATTTAAAGTGTTAAGTGTTGAGCGTTAAGTTAAATAAAAAGGTTTAGAACGAGGACGAAAAGGATGAAAATTTGCAAGGAGTGATAAATGGCAAAATATAGAATCGCGGTCCTGCCCGGCGATGGAGTGGGCATAGAAGTCATTGAAGCAGCCATGATAGTCTTGAAGAAATTGGAACTGGATGCTGATTTTAACTATGGGGATATAGGTTGGGAGTTTTGGTGTAAAGAGGGTAACCCCCTCCCTGACCGTACCATCCAGATGTTAAAACAGACCGATGCTTGTCTTTTTGGGGCTATTACGTCTAAGCCCCGTGAGGATGCAGCTAAGGAGCTGACTGCGGATCTTCGGGATAAAGGATATACCTATTTTAG
>CAZLBV010000162.1:0-3308 GCA_964557845.1 uncultured Eubacteriales bacterium
AAACAGATTTTCCTTTTTTACGTTAGGGTCGTCTGATAATAAGGCCAGTTCCAGCCTCCGGTCCCGCCTGAAAATATGCACCCTGATCTCATGCAGAAAAGGGTGCACAGAACCGGGAAAGTGATCCAGATAATCTGCATAAGGTTTATCCGACCAGAAAGTGAGGACATCTCCGAATTCTTGCGCCCTCTCCAGATCTTGTTGGGAAAGCTCTTCTTTGGATAGCCGGGAGAAAAAGACTCCGATCTCAGGATCTTCATGCTGGTATTTATACTCGCTCATGGCCTCCTGGCTCTCCAAAAAAGAAAGGAAGGGAAGGGCTTTAGTGTATGTTCTGACCCGGGCAGGGGTGTTGGAGAAGCACAGCCCCAAAAGGATCAAGTAACAGATATGAGGGCCGCGTTGATTTTAAATGAAAGGGGAGTAATCTTCTTTTCTTGCATTTTTGGCTTGATCCCTTTCCAAAGCGCCAGTTGAAAAAGGGCGCAGGAGAGAGCATTTAATCCTACATCCCGGATATCCCAATATCTTCCGGGGACGGCCCACTGCAGGATCTCGTCCCAGATTCCTATAAAAGCTCCGGCTGAGAAAGCTGCCAGAAAGATACTTTTATCTTTGATATGGAATCTAAAGGCCCGAAAGAGAAAAAAGCCGAGAAGACTGTATTCCAGAAAGTGAACAGCCTCCTCCGGATTTTTCCACAATTTTAAGGTGAAATAGACATAGGCGGAAGCAACGGCTGTGAGCCAGAAATATTGGGATGGGGTTCTTATTTTGAGCCGGAGAAAGAGAACCGCGGACAGGATGAGAAATGCGGCGCCTACGGCTGCCAGAACAGTATATCCGAATACGGAGCGGGCCCAGTTATCGGAGACGAATTTTTGGATGGTCCTTGCCAACGGTACAATTAAAAATATGGACAAGGCGCAGAGGCTTACATACAGCCAGGAAAGGAAGATCTTTGTTTTACGCTCCATTTATTTAAAAGAATATCTTAAACAACCCTTCTGTCAACCCTTAGAAAGAAATTAAAAACATATACAGCACCTGATTTAATTTTTCACCAGGTGTAAATGCATGTGCTTTCTTTCAAACCCAGGTTAATTGTTGACCGGAAGATAAGGGTATGTTATTTTATTTCAACGCCGGCATAGCACCCGAGTAAATCCTATTATTTTAGTCGTTTTAAATTAAGAAAAATCATGACCAAATCGATCCGGAAAAAGAAAAAATACGAACACATCCTCTGGGATTGGAATGGAACTCTTTTGGATGATGTTGACTTATGTATCGATGTTATCAATGTGCTGCTTAAAGAGTACAAACTGCCTTATTTATCTAAAGATAAATACAGACGGATTGTCGATTTTCCCATAGTCAATTATTATCAGCGGTTGGGTTTTAATTTTAAGAAAAAATCTTTTGAAGATGTGGGAAGTGAATTCATGGAGATATACCGGGCTAAATGGAGAGACTGCCGGCTTCAACCTGATGCCGAGAAGGTCCTTAAATGGGTCCAAAGCCTGGGCCTTCCGCAGTCTATTCTGTCCGCTACCGAGATCAATCTTTTAAAACAGGGGGTTGAACATTTCAAAGTAAGAGAATATTTTCAAGAATTGACTGCTTTGAACCATCAATTTGCAACCAGTAAAATAGAATTGGGCAAAAAGTTGGTTGAAAAACTCAAGGTTCCACCTTCCCGCTTGCTCCTTATTGGAGACACACTCCATGATTTCAAGGTAGCTCAGGCGATCGGTGCCGACTGTTTGCTTTTATCCTGCGGTCATCAACCGCCTGATCTCTTATCCTCGACCAAGGCTCCTCTTCTGCCTGCTCTTAAGGACATCCTAGATTATCTCGATTTTGCATGGTTAAAAAAATTATGAAATAAAATAATTAACCTGTATTATTCTTAAATATTGCAGTTCAATTTTTAATGAAAAAAATGAATACAGTGAGTACTTATTCTCCTTTGCTCGAGATTCAAAATCTCCATGTTAACTTTGATTCTAAACAGATTCTCACTGGATTTTCTGCATACCTTAGGACTGGAGAAAAGATAGCTGTCACAGGCGAATCCGGTACAGGAAAAAGCACCTTACTGAAATGCATCCTTGGTTTCATTTGCCCTGATTCAGGAATTATCCGGATCTCGGGTAAAGACCTGTCTTCCAGGAATGTCTGGGAATTAAGGAAAGAAATCGGATATGTTCCCCAGGAACCTGATCTGGGAAAGGGAACGACCGAATCAGCCATTTACCGGCCATTTCAATACAAAGCCAATAAAAATTTGATGCCGGAACAGTCTGAAATTCATGATCTTTTCAGTAAACTCCGTCTGGATGAAGACCTTTTACATAAAGATATTTCCACACTTTCCGGAGGGGAGAAACAAAGGATCGCTATCATCACAGCACTTTTGCTCAAGCGCAAGATCTACCTTTTTGATGAAGCCACCTCAGCTCTGGATAATGTCACACGGGGAGCTGTTGTCGATTATTTTCAGGACCAAAATAACCTCAGTATTTTAGCGGTTACCCATGATCCTCACCTTCTTTCTCTTTGTACCAGAAGATATAACCTCAATAAATCTGGAAGGGCAAAGGATTAAATATGGAATCCGCAGCAGTAAATATCGGAACAACTGGTCTTTTATTGGGATACCTCCTTTTGATCATCCCCATTGCTTTGATCCTCTATTTCCGTGTGCGGCTTTTAAAAGATCTGACAGTATCTCTTCTGCGAATGACAGTACAGCTTTTGTTAGTTGGATTTTATCTTCAGTTTGTATTCGATCTGAATTCCTGGTGGCTGAATATTCTCTGGCTGATGGTGATGATAATTGCAGCAGATATCTCCCTTATCTCAGCCAGTGGTGTCCGTCTCAAAAGATTTTTATTTCCTATTTTTATTTCGCTTCTTTTAGGGACAGTGATTCCTTTGATATATCTTATTTGGGTTATTATCCAGCTGCCTAATGTTTTGGACGCACGTTATTTTATACCGATTGCCGGGATGATCATGGGAAACAGCTTAAGGGCGGATATAGTCGGTCTGAGATCCTTTTACAACGCCATTAAGTCCAATGAAAAATCCTATCAGTTAGCACTGGGACAGAGCGCATCTCTTTCAGAAGCCGTCAGGCCTTATTTAAGGGAATCTTTGGTTGCCTCATGGGCGCCCACCATCGCCACCATGGCCACCATCGGGATCGTGTCTCTGCCGGGGATGATGACCGGGATCATACTGGGGGGAACGGACCCCATGACCGCAATAAAATATCAGATCGCCATCATGATCGCCATTTT
>CAZLBV010000163.1:0-8056 GCA_964557845.1 uncultured Eubacteriales bacterium
AATCGCAGCCAGGCCCTGGGCCTTGCCAGCATCAACCATGCCCGTGATTTTTGGTACTTCTCTGGCAATAGTTATAGGGGGGAGTTGTTTGGACGGTGTGGGTTTTTTACTGGCATTTTTAGGAATGGTGGTCCTTCATTCTGCCGCCAACATGCTTAGTGATGTATATGACTTTAAACGGGGATTAGATAAGGTTGTAACTCCTGTAAGTGGAGCCATTGTTAGGGGATGGCTTACCAGCAGCCAAGTCAAAAATGGATCCATTGTTCTTTTTATTATTGGTTCGCTTATTGGTCTGTTTCTTGTTTATATGACAGGAATTGTTCTTTTGGTCGTTGGTGCTGTAGGAGTTGTCATCGGCCTTTTTTATACGGTATTAAAATACCGTGCCTTAGGAGATTTGGCCGTTTTTTTAGATTTCGGAATTTTGGGATCGTTAGGGGCATGGATAGTTCAAAAAGAATCATTTTCCTGGCTTCCGGTCCTATGGACCATTCCCATGGCTATGCTGGTTTCCGCGATCTTGCACGCCAACAATTGGAGAGATACTGTTTCAGATAAAGAACGGGAAATAATCACTGTGGCCGCTTTATTAGGAGATAAACTTTCTCTCTTATATTATTCCTTTCTATTGTTCGGCCCTTTTATAATTATCTTGTGTTATATATTAATCCCAAGAATATTCTCGCTTGGTTTGCCACCCATGCCCTATACTTTTTTTCTGACGATCTTAGCTTTTCCCAATGCCGTAAAACTATGGAAACGGGCTTTGCGCCGGCATAATCCCCTACAACCCATGGATTTTATCATCCTGGATGGGGCGACAGCGCAGCATAATCTGGTTTTTGGATTATTGTGTACCGCTGCGATCTGGTTTCAGTATATCCTTAAATGATAACCGAGCCTTCTGATCCCGGAAGTTCTAAATATTTTTTTCTAGTCCAAATTCTATTGTTTGCCGGGTTGTTTATCCCCCTTTTTATTTTCCACTCCATCGCAGGAATTGATTTTTGGTGGTGGATGAGTATTAATATATCCCTCCTTTTTTTGTTCACTGTGTTATCAGACAAATCCTATCTAAAAATACTTAGAAATGATCTCAGCTTAGGGATTTTCCACAAAATTATGTTGGGGATATTGTCAGCTATTATCTTATATGTAATATTTTATCTTGGGAATCAGGTCTCACGGTGGATCTTTACCTTTGCCGGTGAAGGGATCAACCAGGTCTATGCCTTTAAACAGGATGCTTCCACCCTGCGGATAATTCTGCTGATGGTGCTTATGATAGGTCCCGGAGAGGAAGTAATATGGAGAGGATATCTGCAAAGACATTGGGAAAGCCGCTTTGGTAGACGTGCCGGTTATTTTTTGAGTGCGGCAGTCTATTCTCTGGTGCATGCTGCCTCCGGAAATATCATGCTGATCGGAGCAGCCGGCGTGTGTGCTCTTTTTTGGGGGTGGATTTATCTGAGGTACAGGTCAATCTTATTGGTTGCTGTCAGCCATACGGTTTGGGATCTGTTTATATTTATAATCCTGCCTTTAAGTTAAATGTTTTCTGAAAAATATTCCAACTTTGAGATAATAAACTATTTAATATTACTATCGGCATTTTTTATGAATAATTCAGGCTAAATGGGAGTTGCGGGGATCTTACTAAAGCGGCTTAATTAAATTTATGGAAGCTCATGAGATCAAATCTTGTTTTAGGATAATGTTTTCAATCCCTAACTCGCTGAATTCATCGCTGTATTTTTTAATAAAAGGATTGATGTTTTGGAGACGTTCAGTTCGTGTCATTTTTTTTATTTCTTCTTCTCTATAACGCTTTTCAAAGTCTCTCCAGGCTAATCTTTCTATTAGTTCATCCCAGAAAGTGTCATTGTTGTACCTGTCAATATATACATTCAATTCATCTTCCAATACTGAAGACGGATAGGATCTTTGATTCCCATTCTCAGTATCGACATAATGTTCCAAACCAGCCTCATCTGCAAAGGAGAGAATATAGGATTCTAAGTCGTCACAATCATCTTCGATATCGTCGGTTTGAAAAGAATTTACCATCCAGTTACCAAGATAGGTCAGTTTAAGCAAGGTCTTGAACTGTTCTTCTGAGAATTCCATTTTTATTGCCATTATTATCTCCTGATATTTTCAGAATAACTCATTTGACAGGAGCTGTCTATAAGAATTAAATGGCTTAAATCCACTAGGTTATGGCTCCTCATGCCCCGTGACGATAATAATAAATCGGCAAGCTAGTACCTGACTTTATCTTCTTTTTTTTCCCAGGCATCAAAAAGTGGAAGACAGGCTTCGTGTTCGATCTGAATGCTATTAAAGATCCTCTGCTCAAGCGGTCCGGTAATGGATTCATAGATCACTTTGTCCGAAAATTCGATCCGGTCTGCATCCTCTTTAGTGCAGCCGTAGTAAAGCGTTTTTATTTTAGCCCATAAAATGGCGCCTAAACACATGGGGCAGGGTTCACAGGTAGAGAAGATCTCACAATCGGAAAGGTCAAATCGTCCCAGCTTTTTTGAAGCTTTCCGGATTGCCAAAATCTCGGCGTGAGCAGTCGGGTCATTGGTTTTGATCACCCGGTTGTATGCTTTGGCTATGATCTCGTTTTCCCTCACGATGACTGCGCCGAAGGGGCCGCCCTCATTCCTATCCATTCCCTTTTGCGCCATCCTTATGGCTGCTCGCATATGTCTTTTATGTGTTTTTTTGTTTGCAGTTTTTTGCATTGCCTCAATCCTACAATAATTATTATAACCATAGTTAAGTCATAAAATAAAACAAGGGTCAACTTAAAATAGGTAAGTTTATAATAAAAGGAAACCTTCTTTCCTGATGTTTTGTCTAAAAAATATGAAAGTAAGATTTTATACAGGGTGCTTCCGTCTCCAAGATCATATTTCTTTTATCCAAGCAGTACATTAAATGGGTTCTTATTGCCAATGTGATCTCCTGGCCGGCTGCGTATTTTCTCATGAAGGGTTGGCTCCAGGATTTTCCATACAGGATAAACTTGGGGATTTTTATTTTTCTACTTGCTGCCGGTTTGTCGCTGATTATTGCGCAGCTTACAGTAAGTTTCCAGGCAATAAAAGCAGCCCGGTCTGATCCTGCGGAATCACTTCGTTATGAGTGATCCGATGGTTTGATTTATCTGCTTATCTGATCGAGATTGCCACTAATTATTTCGTGGTTCAGGTATTTTTTCAAATATTCAATATGCGTAAAAAAAATACTTGACAAACTGTATAATACACAGTATATATATAACACAAGGTAATAATACGATGTACAGTATAGGTTGCTTAATTTAACGGAGGTCATCGTGGAAGATGAATTCGGTTATTTAGAAACAGAAATGAACCGGGGATTTATCCAGGTTTTAGTACTTGTCTGTCTTGAGAAACAGATGTATGGATACCAGATGCTAAGGCACTTTCAAGAAAAAGGATATCAGATCGAAGAAAACACCTTATATCCTCTCTTAAGGCGGCTGGAAAAAAATAAATTGATTGAGAGTAAATGGGATGTCAGCCAGGAGCGACCCCGCAAGTTTTATATAATTTCTGGCCAAGGAAAAAAAATACGGAAAAGGCTCTTAGACATTCGCCAAGAACAAAATAAAGTTATCGATAAATTGTTGGAGGGATAAAATGTATAAAAAATTAGAACAATATCTTGATGAGATCGATCATTATCTCGATGCCAAGGAGGGAACAGGAGATATCCTTTCCGAAATAAAAAGTCATATCTTAGAAAAAACAGAGCACGAATTCGGTGAGATCAATGAGGAAAACTTGGGTAAGATTATTGAAACTTATGGACATCCTGCTAGGGTTGCGGAGAAGTATCTGGAGGGAATTCAAATAATATCACCGGTATTTAAAAAACATCTTTTTTATTATTCCGGTTTGCTTTTTCTGATCCATTTCGCTATGACTTTGTGGGCCTGGTTTTCTCATACCACTATTACGGTTTTTCCTTTGTTTTTTATCCCCAAGTTTGTCGACTTCCAAACCATTCTCTATCTCCCCATGGCATTTATTTTTGATGTGGGTTTAGTGGGTATCGTTCTTTATTTTATTACCCAGAAAAACAAAAAAATTAGACTGCCCTGGCCGGGATTCTTGAAGAAATTCGACTCCAGAGCAGTTAAAAGAAAAAGCCGGCCTAAGCTTGTCTATTTTATTGTGATGATGGTTCTTTTTGGAGTGCTCTTGTTTGTTTTTCTTAAGTTTCATACTCTATTTTTTATTTCAGCCGATAATAAAATTGAATCTCTCCTTGATTCCCGGGCATCAATATTTTTATCCATATGTTTACTCTTGTTGATAGCGGCTGAAGTCATTACATCTTTGATCCGTTATTTTAGGGACTCCGATTGGGTATTACTCATCAAAAACGCTTTTGTTCTTCTGGTTTTTTGGGCGATTTGGAACTACCCTGGGGAAATTGTTTTCAAGAAAGATGCAGGTTTTGATTTAATGACCGGAGGGACTATTTTATTGGCTTTTCTCACGTTGATCGCAGTCGTAAATTTCATGGAAAGTTTGATCAGAGTTATTGTAAGACGCAGAATAAAACAGAGTTAGATCGAGTGGAATGACATGAAAGAACCAACGAAATTGCCTAAAACCGGTAAAACCAAGGTCGGGCCGGGCTATTTGCTTTATTTTTAATAATATAAGATGAGTTTTCCATAGATGTTATTATATATATGATATATTAAAAAAAAGAGATAACTGTTGTGTAAAACTATGATAAGTATATGATAATAATATAATTATCTGGGCCCAACCCCTTTTTATGCTTGGGATTGATTGTGACATGAAACTTTTCAAGTGGTATCATTAGTTTATACAATAGAGACGACATCTATGTTATTCGATACCATTCAGAATAGACATAAACCCTATTCATTCACATCTCTGCTTAAAACCAGGTTGATAAGCGCAGTTGTCACACTTATCATCCATGGGATAGTCCTTGTTCTGTTGCTGTTTGTTGTTCCTCTTGTTCAGGTTAATGTTTTTGAGGAAGAAGTTGTCAATGTATTCATTGCTCCTGGTGACCCATTGATTTTTCCTGATAGGGAAGGCATTAATACGGGAACCGATGAAACCGATGAGCTTGAATCTGATATGCCGGAAGGGGAAGACCCCCAAGGTATAAGCAAAGGATCTGGAATAGTTGGAGAGTCAATTGAAGGTGAAGATAAACTCCGGGAAGATTCTGTTCCTTCAACCTCAGAGGAATCCTCCCCATCCTCACCACTGGTATCAGAATTCAGATTGGACAAAAGAAGGGAAACCACGGAAGAAACAGATTCTGCAAAGGGGCCGCTTTTGATTCTATCTTTTCCGGAAAGCCGGAAGGTCCCGCTAGAAAAAGCTGAAATCCTTCCGGGAAAAGTAGTGGATTTTAATAAGTATCTAGAACCTGAATTTCCCCACAGAAGTGGTATTGTCATCGGGCGGAGGATGGGAGAAGGCTCCTTAAAACTCCGTGGCCAGCAAGCCCGAGCGATTATTAAAGGAACTAAATTTGATGTAACTCCCTGGGCTTCAGTAGTAGTGGAAAGGATTCAAAAGAATTGGATCATTCCTTCCGACCGGGAGAATCCTGCCCAAGGCCGGGTCGGAGTCGATGTTAAAATTTCAAAAAAGGGAGATCTGGTTGAGATACAGTTAATAGAGTCATCTCTGATCGAACCATTCGATCTGGCCGCTTTATCTGCGGTCAAGGACAGTGCCCCTTTTCCTTCGCTTCCCGGTGCCTATCCAGGATTAGTCATACAGATTTATTTTATATTTCATTACAATGATTAAACGAACTGTTGTTTTTCTGAGTCTTATGATGACTTTGTCTTCTTTTCTATTTTTGTGGTCGGTTCAAAGTGGCATTTCTGAAATGAATGTTGTGGTTTGGTTCATCGACAGGGATGACTTGCGGGCAGGATCTCCCCCTTCAGATTTAGTACTGGGAGTACATGTAAGCCAAGATGTTTTATATAAGCTGTCTGATGAAACCGGGGTTTTAAAGGGAGGACGTTTTTTTCCCGGATTAAACACCCTGAGTTTAAGTGCAGAAAATTTATTTGAAAAATCCGGAGAACATATTTTTTATCTAGAGGTTAAATCCGGTTCTTTAATCCAAAAAGAAGAATTAGAGATTTCTGTGCAGATGCCGGAGATCGAAGAACAGCCACCGTCACCCGAGCGGGAAGAAATTCGTAATTTTGAATACAAAATTGCAATGTACTTAGGGGAAAAGATGATAGCTTCGAGTACAAAGATCATAAAGGAAAAAGCCCCTCCAAAAGTGGAGATGCCCAAATATAAGGCAAGATGGGAACCTTTTGGCCCTCCAGTGGATAATATCCCTTCTAACAATTCCTTTCCTATCTTGGGTGCGGCTGCGGCTGCAGCTAAGCTGATCAAAGATTTAGTGGACAGAGAGAGTGAAGAAAATGTGGTTAAACCACTTATCAAGTTACGGCAGATCAATGTGAGCTTTAAACGTCTCGATGCTGCCGGCTCCAAAAAAGAAATAAACGCTGTGGTCACCCTCCGTCAGAAATGAGGTTATTCGTATAGTTCCCAAATAATACGAATAAAGCAAAGTCTGGAAAAGTTCAGGCCAAAATATACTTTGATTTTAGGTTTTAGTTGTGCTATAAGATGTGAAATTTTGTTGTGCTGAATGAAGCAGGCAGACCGAAGTTTAAACTGCAAACTTTACAGCGGGAAATCAAATTCGTCGTGAGATTAAAGAATGTCGGATACTGCTAAACTGATTCTCGAAGATGGAACCATTTTTTCCGGTATATATTTTGGTGCCGGGAAATCAATTTCCGGTGAGGTTGTTTTTAATACCGGGATGGTAGGCTATTATGAATCCTTGACCGATCCCAGTTACAGAGGGCAGATCCTGGTTTTTACTTATCCTTTGATCGGAAATTATGGAGTGCCTGTTTTTCAAACAGCATTCGAACAGAATGGGAATTTTGAATCGAATAAGATCCAAATATCGGGACTCATTACTGCTGATTATTCTGATGCTCATAACCATTGGAATTCAAGCCAGAGCTTGTCGGACTGGATGAAAAGCGAAGATATCCCTGGTCTTCATGGGATCGACACGCGGGCGTTGACCAAGAAATTAAGAGAAAAAGGAACCATATTGGGGAAATTGATAATTAATGAGGATGTTACTTTTTATGATCCCAATGCAGATAATTTGGTCAATAGAGTATCTATCGATAAACCTGTGATTCACAATGAAAACGGAGAAAAAACGGTTGTTTTGATCGACTGCGGAGTTAAGTACAGTATTATTCGCTCGTTGATACGGCGAGGGCTCAGAGTAATTCAAGTGCCTTATGATCATGATTTTTTTGACTCTACATTTGATGGGGTGGTTGTATCCAATGGCCCGGGTGATCCCAAAAAGTGTCCGGAAGTGATCTCTTCCGTAAAAAGGTGTTTTGAGAAAAATATTCCTGTATTGGGGATATGTTTGGGAAATCAGATAATGGCGTTGGCGGCGGGAGCGGATACCTATAAACTGAAATTCGGTCATCGGAGCCAGAACCAGCCGTGTCTGTTAGCCGGGACTAAGAGATGCTATATCACCTCGCAGAATCATGGCTTTGCCGTAAACACAGACTCTCTGCCTCCAGGATGGATTCCCTGGTTTATCAATGCCAATGACAAAACCAATGAAGGGATCAAGCATGCAGAGAAACCTTTTATGGCGGTTCAATTTCATCCCGAACACAATCCGGGTCCGGTAGATACCGAATTTATTTTTGATGAATTTATCGAGAGAATGACAAGTTGAAAAAAGTCATACTATTAGGCAGTGGTGCCCTTAAAATTGGTCAGGCGGGTGAATTTGATTACTCCGGAAGCCAGGCAATAAAAGCCTTAAAGGAGGAATCCGTTCAAGTGGTCCTGATAAATCCCAATATCGCAACCATCCAAACTTCTGATTCATTGGCGGATAAGATCTATTTTCTTCCGGTAAC
>CAZLBV010000164.1:0-10768 GCA_964557845.1 uncultured Eubacteriales bacterium
AGTGAGCGGGTAGATAAAATAATCGAATCAGCCCTATCCTGGGATGTCATAGGAGGAGTTGCCCGCCGGGCCTGGGCACGGTGCGAAAATGCGATTGAAACCGGCATGGACTTTAATCAAAGAGAGGACAAAGCTCAGATCACCCTGCCCTACTCAGTGAATCCAGACCTTATAGAAAGAACCATCAAAGAGGGCAAATGAAATGATCCTGGAGCATATAAGGGGGAAAAAATCAACATTAATAAATAAAACTGCAGTCATCGGTATCTCTATTCTATTCATCCTGGTCGTTTCAACTCCGGCCATTAACCGCATCAAAAATGACAGATATAATCTCTTAGATTCTGCACATTGGATGCAGGGATATTCAAGAGCCTTAAGAGGGGGAACGATCAATTATCATTCTCCAGAGCCTGATATAAATACAGCGCTGCTGGTAAGGTCCATGGATGCTGAGGATTATATCGAGTGGGAGACAGAATCTGTACCCAATGACCTGAAGCAGGATAATATAGCGTTTATTTGGATATTTGGAATGGATGTAGATAGTGATCCCTGCTCGTATAATCTTTATGTTAACAATGAAAAATGGTTCCGGTTTTCCAATCCCACCAATATTCCCTCTAAGCAATGGACCTTAGAGGGGCCTTCCGGGTCAGAGCTTTGTTTCAGAACGACTTTTATCGACAGACATGGGGATATTTTCGGCTATGCTTCTCTGTACATTCCTGCTCCTGATCAGTTTAGAGGAAACCCACTAAGGATAAAAGTAAAGGGTGAATCTGCCGGAAGCAGGGTCTGGTATATGACCTTTAAAAGCCCTGTTCATTCCGGGGCCAGGATCAATCCCCTGCCTGCGCTGATAAAATATAAAAATAATACATTTCAACCTGTAGATGTCTTTTATACCTGCTTAGGTGATAATATTCCGGCGGAATTTTCATCCCCGGATGTTGAGTCGGTTAAAACCCGATTGTCCTTTGGTTTCAACCGGATAACCATGTTTTTTCCTGAGGCCACCGGCTTTACAGAATCTGTTCTTTCAATAAAGTTTGAGAACGGGAGAAAAGAAACAGCAGCATTTGCCCGGGCTCCTGTTCGTAAATGGACCGTTTACTTGGTCCAACATACACACACTGACATAGGCTATACCCGGCCCCAAACCGATATTTTACCTGAGCATCTTCGTTTCATCGATTATGCCTTGGACTACTGTGACCAGACCGATGATTACCCGGACGATGCCCGTTTCCGCTGGACCTGTGAAGCAGCCTGGCCCGTACACGCCTACTTTACACGACGGCCGCTTGAACAGATCAGAAGATTGGAACATCGTATTCTTGAAGAACGGATCGAATTGACGGCTCTTCCTTTTAACCTGTCTGAGATAGCCGATGAAAACCTTCTGGCAGATTCTCTTCAATTCCTGAAAATTTTCAGATCCAGAGAATTACCGCTCAGCACAGCCATGCAGAACGACGTCAATGGAATAGCTTGGTGTTTCGCCGAATATTTTCCTGATGTAAATATCCGCTATCTGATCATGGGGCAGCACGGCCACAGAGCCAGGATTCCATTTGACAAGCCCACTCCATTTTGGTGGGAATCTCCCTCCGGGAAGAGAGTCCTTGCTTTTAGGGCCGATCACTACAATACCGGAAATTTCTGGGGTATTCACAACGGGATTTTTGAAGCCTCTGAAAAGGAAGTCATGAAATATTTGTCATCTCTTGAAATAAAAGACTATCCTTTTGACAGAATCTCAGTTCAATATTCCGGATACTTTACCGATAACTCTCCTCCCTCAACCATCGTATGCGATTTTATAAAAGAATGGAATGAAAAATATATATGGCCCAAACTCCGCAGTGCCACAGCCGGAGAATTTATGAATTACATTGATTCCCACCATGCCAAAAATTTACCGGTTTTTCGTACCGCTTGGCCGGATTGGTGGTCTGACGGTTTTGGATCAACCAGCCGGGAAACCGCAGCCGCCCGACAAACTCAAAGTGAGCTTATGGCTAACCAGACCCTGCTGTCCATGGCTTCATTCCTGGGTACGTCCATCCCAAAATCGGTTGAATCAAAAATTGATAAAATTAGGCAAGCTCTTCTATTTTGGGATGAGCATACCATGGGCGCGGCGGAAAGTATTTCAGATCCCCTCTCGGAAAACAGTATGATCCAGTGGGCAGAAAAATCCTCCTATGTTTGGGAAGCATTTAAAGAGAACCGGCTTTTGCAGGAAACAGCTCTGGGGCTCCTTCAGGGTCATATCCCCAGAAATAATAAACCTAGTATAGCTGTTTTTAATACCTTAAACTGGGGGCGCTCAGGCTTGACCGAAGTCTATATCGATCATGAGATCCTTCCTCCTAACCAAGCCTTCAGAATAATGGATTGTAACGGCACAGAAATAGCAGCACAGCCTTCCCGGAGCCGTGCAGATGGGACCTACTGGTTTATATGGGCCGAGAATATTCCTGCTCTGGGATATTCTGTATATCAGATCGAAAAACTAGACAGCACCAATAGTCCCATTCTTGTTCAGGAATACCAGAATACCGGCCTTGAAAATGACTATTACCGTATCGATATCGATCCGGACACAGGAACCATATCCGGTCTTTATGACAAAGAGATGAAAAGAAATCTGATCGACACCAACTGTTCCTGGACAATGGGGGAATTCATCCATGAAACCATATCCAACCGCAGTCAGTTGGAACAATTTCAACTCATCAATTATGCCCGAAAAAAATTAAAAGATATCAAGATCGAAAAGATAATAATAGGACATATTTGGAAAAGTGTCTGCGCTTCCGGATACACAGAAACGGCTGCAAACACAAAAAGATTACAGTGGGAGATCAGGCTGTATAATAAAGAAAAGCGCATTGAAATATTATATACAATTGTAAAAAAAGGCATAACTGATCCGGAAGCCCTGTATGTGGCTTTTCCTTTTAATCTACCTGGTGCCTGTACCTTTTATGAGAGCCATGGAGGAGAGGTAATCCCAGGGAAAAACCAGCTGGAAGGAACATCAGCAGACTGGCATACAATTCAAAGCTATGCAGCAGTGAAGAGTCCGGTTGGACAGATCATTCTCGTAAGCGATGAAGTCCCTTTAATGCAGTTTGGAGATCTAAACTTAGGTAAATTTCAGTATATCGCAGAGGTTAAAAAACCCCATATGTACTCCTGGGTAATGAACAATTACTGGGTTACTAATTTTCGTGCCTCTCAAGAGGGAGAGTTTAAATGGAAATACTTCCTAACCTCTGCTCCTGATCCTTCCCGTAAGATACCTACCTTTTTTGGATGGGGATCGCGGGTCCCCTTATCAACCAGAGTATTCCCTCCTGGAAAAACCAGAACCGGTCCATTAAGGCAGTCTCTTCTTCAAATTCTCCCAGACAACATCCTGTTAGTCTCCCTAAAAACGATCCCCAATGAAGATGGATTTTTGATGCAAATAAGAGAGATCGCCGGAAAACCATCTGAAATTTCTGTGACCAGGGGAGAAAAAAAATTAACCATTATCGAAGCCAATGTCCTGGGTGAACCCATTGGTAAAACCGGGCACAGCCTTCCTATTCCAGCTTTCGGCACAAAATTCCTCCTGCTTAACGATCTGAGGTATATAGATGAACGGATTGATGATTAAATTTGTGAATGAGTAGACGGGTCAATGGGTTGATGGGGAATTTCCGTGGTTACTCTAGCTTGAGCTGCTTATTTGAACTTAACATTTAAAAATCAAAATATAAAATTAATTATTCTGTTTTCTCGTTTTTCTTCTATCTTCTGACTTCTATCTTCTAAAATTCAAAATGTAAATTTGTTAAACGACACTATCTCCTCCAATTTCTTCCGCTTCTTTTCCTTAGGAGGTTTTTTTTCATAATACCCCAGGGCAAAAAGATTCACGATCTTATACTTTTTCGGGATCTTAAAAAACTTTCTTGCCTTCTTTATATTAAACCATCCGATCCAACAGGTACCCAAGTCCAACTCTGAAGCCTGAAGAACAAGATGCTCTCCGGCAATACCGGTGTCGATCAAATAGAAATGTACATTCTGGATCTGTTTGCCGATCACATTGGCGATAATATCTAAGCCTGCAAGCTGAAGAATAAAAACCGGCGCCTTAGAGGCGAATCTTGAAACAGAATATATACCTGAAAATACATCATGAGCGAATCTGTCTTTGATCTCAGGATCATCTACAACCAAGAACCTCCAGGGTTGAACATTTTGCGCAGAAGGGGCTAAACGTGCGGCTTCAATACAGGTGATTATTTTTTCTCTTTCAACCGGTTTATCAAGAAAGCGGCGAACGCTCCGCCTCTTTCTCACCAGATCTAAAAAGGGTGTAGTTTCTAAATTATTTAAATTACTCATTTTTATATTTTAAAAAAGTCAACGCTTGCTCTCAACCGTTTTTTTTGCTATATTTCCAGCAGTCTTGGAAAATTGTTTAAATTATAGGAGGAGAAACGTGAAAAAGAATTTTTTGTACATCATATCCTTATCGGTCTTCTTATTCCTTATCATAGCATGCGGTGAAAAAACCAAAGCTCCTGAGGAAGCAGCCGCATCTTTGGATTCAGCTCTGAAAATCCTGCCCATGGATTCAAAAGCGGTTTTTTATGTTGACCTGAAAAAGGTAATGTCGCTGGAAAGCGTGGATAATGCCCTTAAATCTGACAAGAACTATCAAGAAATGCAGGAATTCATCAATAAAACCGGAATTAACCCCAAAGAAGATATCCACTACATTGTCGGAGCCATGACTTCTATGGAAAAGGACAATCAGAGTGGCGTCTTTGTAGCTAATCTAAATTATAACCGGGATTCGATGATCAATCTTATAAAAGAAGAATCGGAAAAAGAGATCCTTGAAACGGAATACAACGGTTTTACTATTTATACCACCGAAGAGGCAGAAGAGATGGGGAGCTTCTGTTTCCTGGATGAAAGCAATGTTCTGTTCGGAAACAATTCAGGGATCCAGGCCGTGATCGATATTGTTAAAAACAATTCAGAAAATCTGCTTAAAAATGAAGAAATGTCAGCCCTGATGCAGCAGACCAATAAAGAAGCCTTAGCATGGGGCGCCTTCCTTATTCCTTCAGAAGCCGTAAGTGAAGCAACCTCTACCAATCCCATGCTGGCAAATCTTGACTCCGTAAAAGCCGCTACTATGTTTTTCGATTTCAAAGATCAAAATTACATCACTGAAATAAAACTCATAAGCGCAGATCCGGAAAAAAACAAGCAGGTCGCTGAGCTGCTGAACGGTTTAAAGGCCTTTGGCTCCATGGGTGCAGCCGAAAATCCAGCCTTGGGTGATTTGATGAATAAGATCGAGATCACGGCTGCTGATGAATTTGTGAAAATCTATGCGAATATCCCTGACGAGCTGATCAATCAGCTGAAAACAAGCTTTGCCGCTCCCGAGACTGAAAAATAAAATAGATATCGATTAATCCTGAAAAATATATTCTTTATAAGAAAAAAGCAGGCACGCTAAAGTCAGAAATACAGCCGTTATCAAAAACAAAAATAAAACAGCCGTAAACGGAGAGGTTGGCTCAAGCCGGAAAAGCAGGAAAGAAAATCTTCCTGTCGTTGGAGTGGGAATAAGCGATTTCAGGTAGTGAATTATAGTGAATTTTTGAGTTGACCCTGGAAAATATTGAATTACATTTTCCCATCCGAAACTGAAGATCAATCCAAACATGATCGATTTCTTCATAAAGGTTCCAATAAAAGTAAAAAAGGCGGTATAACACATCAAGCCAAGCAGTAAAACAGCTATATCACGAAAAAGTAATTTGTAAAGCGAAAAATCCCCGAGCTTATTTAGATTGAGAATCACAAAAGAAAAAAATACGCCTAATGCTGTCATCAGCATAGTCAATGTGGTGTAGGCAGCATACTTTCCTAATATAATCGCTGATTTCGAGACCGGCCTAGTTGTCAAATAGGTAAGCGTTTTCCCTTCTAATTCTTCTGAACAAATAGAAGAACCAAAAAATAAAGCTAAAATCAAGATTAAAAACTGAAGATAAAAACCTATAATTATATTTGAGAATATATAGATCCCTTCCGGTCTCCTCTCGAACGAAAATATTTGGGAAAATTTTATAATAAAAGCCATCACAACCGGAAGGAAACTGATCAAATAAAATATCTTGGTTTTTTTCGCTTTTAAACCTTGATTAAAAAAGAACACATATATCCTGATGGTCGCTTTGATTAGAAAAGACGTTTTTTCCTGTATTAACTGGATTGCCTGAGTCATTTTTATTTTCCTATTAAGTAATCAAAGACCGCTTGAAGATTATCATCGGGAGAGGTTATCTCCTTAACTTTGATATTTTGATTAACCACTAAAGCGGGTAACATAGTGAAGAATCGATCTCTGTTATCAGTCTGTACGATAAGAGTTTCTCCGTCCGTAAGGATCTCGATTTTTAAAACAAAATCTTCCGGAGCCATCCTTGCAGCGAGAATTCTGGGAGCACTGCTTTTAATGGAAATGATATGCGGATGGGTATCGATCAGGTCACGGATGTAATGAATATCACCTTCAGCAAATATTTTACCCTGATGGATAAGGATTATTTTCTTTGTCATAGCCTCTATCTCAGGAAGGACATGACTGGAGACCACTATGGTTTTACCTTCTTCTTTGTAAGACTTGATCAGTCGAATCAACTTTCTTCTTCCCAAAGGATCTAATCCATTCAGAGGCTCGTCCAGAATAATGATCTCTGGTTCATGGGCAATTGCCTGGGCAAATTTGATCCTCTGTCTCATGCCCCGGCTGTACGATTTTAAAACCCTATCTTTATCTTGAATAAGCTCGACAATATCGATAGCTTTCTCTGCCTTTTTTGCAGCTTCTTGAGAAGTAAAACCATATAATCTCAACAACCCGGTGAGAAACTGCCATCCGGTCATTTCTTCATAAAAGGCATCTTGTTCCGGACAAAAACCTATATCGGCATAAATTTTGTAATTATTTCTGACCTTCTGCTTATTGATCAATACTTTTCCTATGTTTGGCTTGATCTGACCGGTTATTAATTTCAAGAAGGTTGATTTTCCCGCACCGTTGGGGCCCAGAAGCCCTACGATCCCAGCTTCAATCTTGATAGAAACATCACTCAATCCCAGGACATTTCCATACCATTTGGAAAGGTTTTCGGTTTCAATGACTGCCGTCATTTTATGATCTCCACTCCTGATACTTTCTTCCTCAGCACTAAGGCTGAAACAACACAAACCAGAAACAGAATGATAAAAGAATACAACCAGGGAATATCATAGGGAGTTTTTTGTTTAAATAGAACTGCTCCGACCTGCTGAAGATTGACTTTTAGTGACAGGAGCGAAAAATATTTGCTTTTAAATATTCCGAAAAAAATCCCAAAGATTATATCTGTAAATAAATATAGTCCGAATATCAATACAGACACATAACGGCGGTTTTTATTCAGAGAAGATAACAGCATGGCATAAAATGCAAAAAAGCCTGTTATGAACACAGAATAAACCATAACCGAAAGAATCAGCCATGGATACTGTTGGATAAATCTAAAATTTCCTGCAAAGATGAGCTTCATTATGATGAAAACGATCCCCGGAACCAATGTCACCATAAAAAGGAAAAAAAAGACAACAGCTCCTTTCCCGGTCAAGTATTGTCCTTTCTTAAGCGGCCTGGAAAAATAGAGTTGGAGCGAATTATATTTAAGATCATCCGAGATCAAGCCCGAACCACAAAAAACCATGATCATGACGATCATGAAAAGCAAAAAATCGCTGGTCATATAATTCTTAAAAAAGGCAGGATTCACTGTAAAAATTTCCGCTCCTTCCCTAACCATAAAATTGAAATCCTCTATCCTTTCAGATATATAAATCCCAACTAGGTAACCAAAAGCGGGAATGAGGGTCATGAAAAAAAACAGCTTAAAAAACTTTCGCTTGAATGTGAGCTTGATCCCGTAACGCGTTATCGGCCACCAAGGTATCTTTTTTTCTTCGAATTCACCCGTCCAATGGGAATAACCCTTTTCTTTTACGGTCATCAATCAACTCCTACGGCTTGAGCGAACCTGTCCTCCAAGGTGGTTTCACTTTTCACGAAATGCCGGATCTGCACCTTTTCATCCAGAGCGGCTTGGAACATATCCTGAGCATCGGCATCTGGAGGAAGGTAGATCTTTAAGAGGCCGTCAGGCATTTGTTCTATTTTATAATTCAGATCATTCAGTCTATTCATAAATCCAGTAGTCTCCCCCTTTAACTTCACCTCAAAAAGACTGTAATCTATTTGCTTTAAATCACTTATTTTCCCTTCCGAAGCCAACTTGCCTTTATTCAGGATAACTACATAGGAACAGGCTGATTCTATATCTGACAGAATATGGGATGAGATCAGAACCTGGATATCCTTTTTAGAAGAAATATCCAGAATTAAATTTAAAATCTCGGTCCTGCCTTGAGGATCTAATCCACTTGTGGGCTCATCAAGAAATATTAGTTTTGGATCATGCACGATCGCCTGGGCTAATTTTAATCTTTGTTTCATTCCGGCTGAGTAGGTTTCCAGCATACGGTAACGGCTTTCCTCCAATCCTACATAAAAGAGCACTTCATGAGCCCTTTTCATTGCTTCCTGCCGGGGCATACCCGAAAGCTCTCCCAAATAAGAAGTAAAGGTAACAGCATCCATTCCCGGCAGCAGGCAGTCGTTCTCAGGCATGTATCCTACATATCTGCGTATCATATCTTGCTGCGTCCGGATGTCATACCCTAGAACAGACCCCTCACCTTTGTCGGGGATCAGAAATCCCAGTAGGACCTTGAGCAAGGTACTTTTTCCGGCTCCATTCGGACCCAAGAGACCAATGGCACCTTTGGGCAAACTAATGTCTACCCCATTAAGCGCTTTCACCCTGCCATAACTAAAGTGAATATTTTTAATTTCAATACTCATTTGAATCTATTACTTAATAATTTTTATATTTATATACGCATTCTAAAAAAAATAGTTCCGCTACTTATCTATAACATGGGTTCCGGTTCCGTAGACCAAAGCTGAATAAGTCTTTTCTATTCTGTCCCAATTATCTTCCCGGTCAAGCGCCCAGAACCTACCGATTACCGTAACCACTTTTCCGATCCCACTTTCTTCACACATTTTGACGACTTTATCCACGTAGATAGCTCCGCTTTCCGGTTTTTCACCCCGCCGGCCTAGCAGGGCATGGATAAATACTTTATGGACTCCGATTTTTTTTGCAAGCCGAATTAAGGCAAACAGATGATTGATGGAGCCATGGGAACTATAAAAAGAAACGATCCCGAGAAAATGAAGATTTTTATTTTCTTTTTTGGCATTCTCCATCGCCCAAATAAAGGCATCATTCTGATAAAACGAACCATCTTCTATAGCTCGATCTATCTTTACCCGGTCAAGATAGATCCTTCGTCCTGCGCCGATATGGAGGTGTCCGGCTTCAGAATTTCCAACCGATCCTATAGGCATCCCCACCGCTTCCCCAGAAGCTTCAAGCAAGGTGTGAGAATATTCATTCCAAAGGAGATCAAAGTTAGGAGTATTTGCCGCCATGATCAAATTTCCTTTTTTTTCATCCCTTATTCCCCACCCATCAAGGATCAAAAGCAGGATTCGTCTTTCCTGTTCGATCTCTTTGGGAACGGATTGCAGTAAACTTTCCCCTGTCATTTCTTCGGGTTTTTCCAGGTTCAGCAACTCCAGCACGGTGGGAGCGATATCTATGAGACTGCCTCCTTTTTTTAAAAGATATTTTTCCTCTTCTTTAGCAGTAGGATCGATAACAATAAAAGGAACCGGATTTCTAGTATGCCCAGTATCGATCGCACCATCCGGATAATACCACTGCTCCACTGTCCCATGGTCTGCCGTCACGAGCATGGTCACTTTTTCTTTAATACAGCTATCAAATACTCTTTTCAATTCTTCATCAACAGCCTCCACAGCTTTTTTTACAGCATCTTCATCTTCTATATGCCCGACAACATCCACATTGGCAAAATTAGCGATGATCACTCTATAAGATGGATCCTCGATCTTTTTGATGATCTCACTGCTTACCTGTGAGGCACTCATCTCCGGACAAAGGGCATAGGAATCTATTCCTTCAGGTGAAGGAACCATGATCCTTTCCTCATTTGTAAAAGGAGTTTCCCTTTTTCCGTTCATGAAATAACCAACGTGGACCGCTTTTTCCGATTCAGCTATCTTGGCCGATCGAAATCCATGGCGTGAAAGCATCTCGGTTAAAGTATTCCTGATCCTTCCTTCTGATGGAAAAGCAACTTTAACATCCAGCTTCGAATTGTATTCGATCATAGTGACAAAATGAGGATGTACGTTTTTTTTTATGGGAAAATGGGAGAAATCTTTATCTATTAAACTTTGAGTGATCTCTATTTCCCTTTCCCCCCGAATATCATAAAATATAACATAATCTCCATCTTGAAATCGTCCGATCGGCTGATCTTTATCGTCCACTGCAATGATCGGTTCTAAAGCTTCATCCTCTTCTCCCAAGCGGTAGGCTTTACGAACAGCTTCGACTATAGGAGTAACTTTTCCTAGTTTGGATGGCACTGACATTCTAACTCTCCTTATTTAAAGCATATACTATAGAAATCATAACTGGTTATGTCAATAAGGAAAAGATTACTGAAGTTC
>CAZLBV010000165.1:0-21191 GCA_964557845.1 uncultured Eubacteriales bacterium
AAAAAAAATAAAAAATGCTTGACATATTATAATAATATAATATAATAACTATATAATAAAATAATAATAAAAAGGAATTAAAATGAAAACATTGCCCAAAAAACAAAAAATGATCGTGAAAAAATTTAAGGCTTTATCCCATCCTGCTCGAATAAAATTGGTCCAGGAATTGATTGAGAAAGATTGCTGTGTTGGTGAGCTTCAGAAATGCCTGAAATTATCACAACCGAATGTTTCTCAGCATTTAAGGGTATTGAAGGACGCCGGGATATTAGAAGGAAAGAGGTATAAAAACCAGATATGTTACCGGATAAAAGATGAAAATATTGTAAAAATACTTCAAATTTTAAACGGAGGAGAGGAAAAATGAAAAAAATAATTGAAATTACAGATGAAAATTTTAAGACTGAAGTCTTAGAATCTGACAAAGTTGTATTAGTAGATTTTTGGGCTCCATGGTGTGCCCCCTGCAGAATGGTCGGTCCTATAATCGAACAAGTCGCTGAAAGTATGGATGGAAAGATGAAGTTCGGTAAGTTAAATACTGATTTGAATCAAAAAACAGCCATGGATTTTAAGATCATGGCTATTCCCACGTTATTGATCTTCAAAGGAGGGAAGGAAGTAGACAGGATTGTTGGATTTAAGCCAAAGGATCAGCTTGAAGATCAATTAAATTCACTCTTTTCCAATAATTAAACTTTTGATTGCAACGGCAGGCCTACCCGGCATGCCGTTTATATTTATTCCTTTTTAATCCTCTTTATCAAATCATTCTCTTATTCTATCTCTTCAAATCAAGCCGTTTGCACATTCACTCATGCACCTTTTTTGCTTATTTCTTAATATTTTGTTGCTGCTATTTCGTTTGCAAAAGCCTATTTGCAGGAATCATTCAGGTTAGCATTGACCTGTCTATAGGTCTCAGATAAACTAATCTCTATTTATCAAGCGAATAGAGGCTTTTTTCATTATTATTTTATTTTTTTCATAAGGAGATTAGATATGGCATTAGACATAACCGGGGTCGGCTTGACTATTGAGAATGTGGTTGATGTTGCCCGGAAAGGGTTGAAAGTGAAACTTAATCATAATGCTGTCGATAGGATAAATAAATGCCGGGCCATGCTCGAGAAGAAGATCCACGCTGGTGAGATCATTTATGGTGTCAATACCGGGATCGGCGAATTTTCTGAGATCATTTTAAATGAAGAACAGATAGAGGAGTTTCAGAAATATTTGATCTACAATCATGCTGCCGGGATAGGGGAGCCTTTTCCAGAAGAGTATGTACGTGCAGCTATGCTGTCCAGAATAAATGTCCATGCCCACGGCAATTCCGGATGCAGGAACCAAATTACCTTAACCCTGGTTGACATGCTGAATAAGGGAGTTACTCCTTTTGTCTGTCAAAAGGGATCGGTAGGAGCCTGTGGAGATCTGGCCCCGATGTCTCAGATCGCTCTATTAATGTTGGGGGAAGGAAAGGCTTATTATCAGGGTGAACTACTGCCGGGGAAGACTGCCTTCAAGAGAGCAGGAATTACCGTGCCCGGACTGAAGGCTCGAGATGGATTAGCGACCATTAACGGTTCCAATGTTATCACTGGGATGAGCGCCCTAATGCTCTATGATGTCAATAACTGGTTAAAACAAGCTGAGATCGCTGCAGCTATGTCTTTAGAGGCCTTAAAGGCTAATATGCGCCCTTATACTCCCAAGCTGCATCAAGCGAGAGGGTTCCCGGGTGCGATAAGAAGTGCCGAATCGATCCAGAAGTTGATCAAGGGTGGAGACCTAGCCGAAGGAAAAATTAAGAGTAAGGTGCAGGATGCCTATTCAATGAGGTCAACTCCTCAGGTGATCGGAACGGCACATGATGCAGTGTCCTGGTCGAAAGAACAAGTTGAAATAGAATTAAATGGAGTCGGAGATAATCCTGTTTTTTTCCCAGAGGAAAACCTCCAGCTCTCCGGCGCAAATTTCCAGGGCACTCCGATAGCTTTGCCCATGGATATGGTGGGGGCGGCCGTTACCATGATAAGTGTTCTTTCAGAGAGGCGGATGAACCGGTTGAATAACCCGGCTCTTAATGTAGGTTTGCCTGCTTTTTTAACAAAGGGAGCAGGAATGTTTTCCGGCCTGATGCTCAGCCAGTATACAGCTGATATGCAGATTGTTGAGCAGAGGATCCTGTCTGTGCCTGCATCTATTCAGTCTATCCCTGCCGCAGCTGATCAGGAAGATTTTGTTTCTATGGGAATGAACACGGCCTTAAAAAATCTTCAGATCTTAGATAATGCCTATGGAGTTTTAGGAATTGAATTTATGGCGGCGGCTCAGGCATTGGACCTGAGGGATAAAATGGAAAAAATTCCTTACCGGTTTGGAACAGGGGTTAATAAAGCCAGAGAAATTATAAGGCACCATGTGGATTTTTTAGATGTAGACCGTCCTTTGTATCCAGATCATAATGCCATGAAAGAGCTGGTAAAATCCTGCGAAATCCTGTATGAAGTCGAAAAGATTACAGGAAGCCTGGGATAAATTTAAAATAACCAGGATAACATATCTGGATAACTGAATCATTAAATCTATGAGTAGATGGGTCGACATGTGAATGAGTCAATGGGTGGATGATCGGCGAGATAATGGGTAGATGTGTGAAAGATAAAAGGGTCGATCTAAAAATTTTTTATCATTTTGTTTTGAATTTTGGTCATTTGGAAATTTGAATTTGTTTCGGATTTCGAATTTCGCAGTTAGGATTTTCTCCTGTCTCCTGGCTTCCGGCTTCTTTTAAATCTTCTAACTTCTATCTTCTGGTTCTTTTATCTTCTGCTTTTTGTAAAGCTCCATTCTCAACAACGAGTTCTCCTTTTTTTATTACATGCCTTACGGTGTTTACTCCGAAATGGTAAACAATAAATTGATAATTGGGGGCATCGAAAAGCAGAACATCCATATCTTTACCTTTCTCAAGACTTCCGGCTTTATGATCTCTGCCTAGGCTGAAAGCAGGATTGAGGGTGGATGCCGTTAATGCTTCCTCAATGGTCATCCGGAGGGAATAAACTCCCAACTGCATTATGAAGAGCATGGATTCGGTCATGGAACTTCCTGGATTAAAATCAGTGGCCAGGGATACAGCAGCATTACCGTCGATCAGCTTTCGGGCCGGAGCCTTTTTATCCATCATCAGGAAAAAAGAGACACCTGGAAGAAGAGTGGCTATTGTTGATCCTGAGGCCAAGCTGTCAATTCCTTTATTGGTGATAGCGATCAGGTGATCCGCTGAGGCAGCCTTAAGTTCTGCTGCCAGCTCTGTTCCGCCCAAGGGAACAAATTCATCCGTATGGAGCCTCAATTTGAATCCGGCTTTCACAGCCGCTTCTGTCAGCTCCCTGGTATCTTCCAGCGAATATACCCCTTCTTCACAGAAGACATCAAAAAATTCTGCTAAATTATTTTTCTTTACTTTTGGAAGGATTGAATGAGTGAGGAGGTTAATGTAATCCTTCTTTCTGGTTTTGTATTCTTTGGGCACTTCATGCGCGCCTAAAAAAGTGGGGATAATTTCGATCGGATGGGCAGAATTTATTTCTTTTAGTACTTCCAATTGCTTTATTTCATCTTTAAAATTAAGCCCATAGCCGCTTTTCGCTTCTGCCATGGTGGTGCCGTGAAGAAGCATCCTGTCGAGTCTTTCTAAACAAAGTGAAGCTAATTCCTCTTTACTGATGAGCCGGGTCGCATTTACCGTAGTTTGTATCCCCATGCCCTTTGCCGCCAGCTCTTGATAGGTATATCCCTGAATGCGGAGTCCGAATTCATGCTCGCGGCTTCCTGCAAAAGGAAGGTGAGTATGAGAATCGATGAAACCTGGCAGAGCTGTCATCCCAGTTCCGTCGATCTCGCTTCCCCCTTTTTCCAGGCGAACTTTTTGTTTGAATTCCGCGTCCTTCCCGATCTCCACTATTTTCCCTTCTTTGGCGGCAATGAAACCTTTATCGATCACCAAGACCTGACCCATTGATTTTCCATGTTTCGGGGCCGGGCCTTTACTGGTAGCGATCTGATTACAGTTTCTAATTACCAGGTCGGCTGAATGCATTCGGGGTTTTCCTTATCGGCCTGAATTTGTTTCTACGAATGAAAGATGGTGTTTCATACGGCTCCCATTTTTGTTCCCAAGCAGGCTTCTGAAGTTTGATCTGGTTTTCTTTTGGTTCGAAGAGATAGGGAGGAGTGTCTTGTTTGACTCTAACCGGTCCGGGTTCCCTCCGCTGGGGAGTAAAATCATCTTCAGGACATTCTTTAGGAGCTTTAAGATCAAAACCAGTTGCGATGACTGTGACCTTAACGCTTTCTTTCATGTTCTCATTAATGACGGTTCCAAAGATTATGTTGGCTTCCGGATGGGCCATGCTGTGGATTAGTTCAGAAGATTTGGATACTTCATGCAAGGTGATATCTTTTCCGCCGGTAATATTGATAAGGACTCCATGGGCTCCTTCTATGGAAGTGTCGATCAGAAGCGGACTCGAAATGGCTTTTTGAGCCGCATCCACAGCCCGGCTTTCTCCTGAGGCGATACCAGTGCCCATGAATGCCATGCCCATTCCTTTCATGATGGATTTAACGTCGGCAAAATCCAGATTGATAAGGCCTGGACGGGTGATCAAGTCGGAGATCCCCTGGACAGCTTGACGAAGAATATCATCTGCCATTTTAAAAGCATCCTGAATGCTGGTGTCGATATTAACTGTCTGAAGAAGACGTTCATTAGGTATGGAAATGACAGTATCCACAGAATTTTTAAGTTCTGCCAGCCCATCCTGGGCCTGTTTGGCCCGGATCCTTCCTTCAAAATCAAATGGAAGAGTGACTATAGCGATCGCCAGAATATCCATTTCAGATGCAAGGTTGGCAAGAATGGGAGTTGCTCCAGTTCCGGTCCCGCCACCCAATCCGGTAGTAAGGAAGACCATATCCGCCCCTTCCAGGATCTCGATTAGTTTTTCCGTGTCTTCCATGGCTGCTTCTTTTCCGATCTCAGGTTTACCTCCTGATCCCAATCCCTTGGTTAATTTGCTTCCGATCTGAAGTTTAGTCCCGGCATGATTGTTACTCAATGCTTGAAGATCGGTATTGACAGCGATAAATTCAACGCCTTCGATCCGGGCTTCGATCATCCTGTTGATCGCGTTGCCTCCACCGCCGCCGATTCCGACCACCCTTATCTTAGCCCCGGGACGTTCCTCCACTAAATGAAATTTAAGTTTGTTTTTTAATTCCTCACTCATTTTTCCTCCTAGGCTTCTTTAAGCCAGTCTTTTATTTTGATCCAAATTCCTTTTTTTCGATCGATTGACATTCCTGATTCTTTCCAGAGTTTATATCCATGTAAGATCAATCCGACTGAAGTCGCATAATCAGGAGTGCTTACTCTATCTACCAGACCACCTATACCGCTTGGTTCACCTCGGCGGACCGGAAGATCAAAAACATTTTCTGCCACTTCTTCCAATCCTTCCAACAGGGCTGTCCCTCCGGTTAGGACGATCCCGGAATTCAGAGATTTTTCGTATCCCATCCTTTTTATGTCATTATCCACAAGACGAAAAATTTCTTCTGCTCTCGGTTGAATTATATCTGCGAGCAGTTGGCGGGAGAGTACACGCGGCTTTTTTCCCCGGCTAACGGAAGGAACATCTATTGTTTCCTGTTCGTCAGTAAGAGGGCTGGTCACACATCCGAATTTTTTCTTGATTTTCTCTGCTTCGGGAATGGGGGTGCGCAGCCCGACAGCGATATCATTTGTAAAATTATCTCCTCCGATCGGTATGACCGAGGTATACCAGAGGCTTCCCCGCTCAAATATCGCTATTTCGGTTGTTCCACCGCCTATATCGATAAGTCCCACCCCCAGCTCCATCTCATCATGAGTCAAAACAGATGCGCTGGTGGCTATTTGATTTAGGATAACCGCTTGGATTTCTATTCCGGCCCTGGTCAAACAGGTGCGAAGGTTTTGTACTGAGGTATTAGCTCCGGTAACTATGTGCACATTGACTTCAAGTTTTATGCCGCTCATACCCAGAGGATCTTTTATGCCGTCCTGATCGTCAACCACGAATTCTTGGGGAATAATATGAATGATCTCCCTGTCAGGCGGAATGGATACCGCTTTTGACTGATCTATAACCCTTTTAATGTCTTCACGGCTTATTTCCCGGTTTTTTCCTGAGACTGCTATTACTCCGCGGCTGTTGAAACTTTTGATATGCGCTCCGGATAACCCTATGAAAGCAGCATCGATCTCAACGCCTGCCATTAATTCTGCTTCTTCTTGAGCCTTTTTAATGGCGCTTACAGTGGCATCCAGATTGACAACAACACCTTTTCTGAGGCCGCGGGATTCAGCTGTGCCGATCCCGATTATTTCTATTTTTTTATCTTCAGCGATCTCTCCGATTATGGCGGTTATCTTTTTAGTCCCAATATCAAATCCTACTATATATCCATTTTTTGGCATTACATTGCCTCCTTGTTAGGACTAAGGTCAGCTGTATATTGGTTATTTGACGAAAGAGCAGGTTTAATTATGATCCTATCGTCAATACTTAGATTGGCATATTCTAAAGGGCCGTATTTTTGGAGGAGATGTCTGTATTCATTATAGCATTTGATCTTTTTTTGGAAGTCGCTATCCCCCAGGATCAGCCAGGTGGCAGAATCCTTAAATTTTAGGGATACGTTTTCATATTTAGAGAGGTCAACGATCTCGACCGATTTCAAGTCTGCTTGATCTAAACTTTCTAAACATTTCCATCCAAGGTCAAGTTTTTCTTCTTCAAAAGATGTAAAATTATTGGAATCTGTAAAAAGCGGAAGGCCGGGGTTTTCATTATAAGAAATCTTGGTTAACAGAACTCCTTCCCGATCGACCAAATAATAGTCTTCCTTTTTTATCACAGCCCGGGGTATTCGTTCCTTAATGAATATCTTTAAAGTAGATGGAAAGCTTTTCCGGAGGATGACATCTTTGATCCAGATATGCCGGGTCAGATCAGCTTTTATCCTATCTATATCGAGAAGGAGCAGGTTGCCTAAAAATTTTCCTTCAAACCAATCCTGGATATCCCCAGCGATCGTGCTGTTGTCGCATTCGATCTCTATCAGTTGGACATCGAGCCTTTCCCAGGAATATAGGAAAACGAAAGTTTTTTGAAGAACAATAAAAAAGCCGAGAATAAATAAAAAAGATAAAATTATGTGCCGGTATTTCAGCTTTAATTTCCGTTGAATTTTATTGGGTTTACTTTTTCTTTCTTTCCGCCGGAAATGAAATGCTGGAGCTGTCAGTGCATCATTTTTGTATTTGGAGGAAAGGTGAGTGTATGAAGACATCTGGATTATTTACCTCTTAATAGCGTGATCAATTCAGAGATTATGGTATAGATGTTGCCCGCTCCCATGATCAGAATAATATCCTTTGGTTGGATGATCCGCGCAATCAGGGAAGAAATTTTTTTCAGATCCGGCTCGAAATAAATATTTTTATGGCCGTATTTTTGGATTTCTTCATAAAGAACTTGCCCGGAAACTCCGAGGATCGGATCTTCGCCGGCCCGGTAGATCTCTGTTGTGATCAGTACATCGGCCTGATTGAAGGCTGTGGCGAATTTTTTCATCAAAAGAGAAAGCCGGGAATAACGGTGGGGTTGAAAAACAACGACCAGCCTCCGGGACCAGCCTTTTTTGGCTGCTTCCAGAGTCGCTTGAATCTCGGTTGGATGGTGAGCATAATCTTCTATTATCATTATGTCATTGATTTCAGCTTTGAGCTCGAACCTCCTGCCAATACCTTGGTATCCCTCCAAAGCTTTGAAGATTACTTCCGGAGCGATATCCAAATCCAGCCCCACGGCCACAGCTGCCATGGCATTATAAATACTGTGAATTCCGGGGACATTAAGATCAAGTTTTCCTAATCTTTCTCCTTTAGAATAGATATAGGAAGTGCTTGTGAATTCTTGAAATACCGGTTCCCGGGCAAAAATATCTGCCTGAGTAGAAAAGCCGTAGGTGATCAACCGGCGTTCCAATCTCGGTATCAAACTTTGAAGATTGGGGTCATCCAAACATAAAACAATCGGGCAGTAAAAGGGGACTTTATTTGCGAAGTTGACGAAGGTTTTATTGATTTCCTCCAGGGAGTGATATTGGTCCAAATGTTCTTCATCGAGATTGGTCAGAACAGCTATAAAGGGTGAAAGATAAAGAAAGGAGCGGTCGCTTTCATCCGCTTCCACCACCATGAAATCTCCGGCTCCTAATTTCCCATGGGCTCCCAGAGTGTTAAGGCGGCCTCCCACGATTATAGTCGGATCAAAACCATCTGCTTCCAGGACTTGGGCTATCATTGAAGTAGTGGAAGTTTTTCCGTGCGAACCAGCTACGGCAATTCCGTTTTTCAGCCGCATTATTTCAGCCAGCATTTCTGCCCTTGCTATGATAGGGATCTTTTGACGCCTGGCTTCTTCGACTTCAACATTATCTTCTTTGATGGCTGATGATATGACCACTACATCAGCACCGAGAACTTTTTCTGCTTTGTGGCCAATGGATACGTTTGCCCCTAAACGGGCAAGCCTTTGGGTCGCTTCATTTTCACTCAAGTCGGTTCCTGAAATTTTATAACCGAGATTGAGGAGCACTTCAGCGATTCCATTCATGCCGGTCCCGCCTATTCCCACCATGTGAATGTGTTTTATTTTTCTATAGGTCTTTTTTTCCAATTCAACTCCTCTTTGGATTATTCTTTATCAGCTCAAAACAGATTTCGATAATCTTATCTGCCGCCTTATTTGATTCAAGGCTTGAAAGCTTGTTCTCTATCTGAGTGATCTTTGGTTTATTCTCCAGGAAATCAATGATCTTATCTGCCAGTTTTTGGGGGCTGAACTCGTCTTCAGATATGATCTCTGCTCCACCAGCTTTCTCGAGCTCCTGGGCATTGAAGAGCTGATGATTGTCTGCCGCTTGGGCAAACGGGATCAATAAAGATGCCTTTTTGGCCGCGATCAGTTCGGCAATGGTCGTGGCTCCGGCTCGACAGATTATAAGATCAGACTTTTGAAAATATTCTTCCATATTAAAAAAATATGGCTCAATTGTCGCCTGGGAAAAATCCTTTTCTATATAAGAATTTTTAACCCAGGAGTAATCTTTATTTCCAGTTTGATGAAAGATTCTGAGTCTTGACCGGTATTTCAAAAGAAAGGGCAAGGCCTCGGTCATTCCCTGGTTCAAGAAGGTTGATCCTTGACTTCCACCAAATATGAGTAGAGAAAGCTGGTCTTTTCGTTGTTTTGGCGGAAGATGGTAAAATTCTTCTCTTACGGGATTTCCGGTATAGATTCCTTTACCTTTGAAATAGGGAAGAGAACTCTCGAAAGCTACAGCAGCTTTGTTAACCCAGGGAATGAGTGCTTTATTGGTAAATCCAGGGATAGAATTTTGTTCCATGATCAGAGTCGGTTTTTTCATCAACGCAGCCAGGAGAACTATTGGTCCGGAACTGTAACCTCCGACACCGATCACGAGGGCAGGGTGCTTTTTAATCAGGATGAGTAGGGATTTAAAAAAAGCATAAGGCAGAAGAAGAAGGGATCCGATGATCTTTATTCCTTTACCTTTCAGCCCTTCGATCTTAAGTGGAATGAAATCTGCCTCATATCTGTCCATTATTTTTTTTTCTAATTCCCTAGTGGTTCCCACAAAAACAATATGAAGATCAGACGACCGGGCTTGAAGCTTTTCAGCTACAGCCAGGGCTGGATGGATATGGCCTGCTGTTCCTCCTCCGGAGATGATTATATTTTTCTGGCTCATTTTAAATTCTGTCATTTCTTTTCCTTTGGGAAATATGCAGCAGGATCGCAATACCAAAGATCGTCGTTATCAGAGATGATCTCCCAAAGCTGAAGAGCGGCAGGGGAAGCCCTGTAGGCGGCCCTAATCCCAGTACAATACTTATATTAAGCATAGCCTGAAAAAAGATTGCAAAGGTGATCCCGGCTGCTGCTAACCGGCAGAAAGTATTGGGAGCTTTCCAGGAGACGATCAGGCCTCTCCATAAGAATAAACCGAATAAGAGCAGCACGGATACCGTGCCTAAAATACCAAGCTCCTCTCCGATGATCGCATAGATATAATCGGTATGTGCACAGGGTAAGAAAAAAAGCTTCTGCGTGCTTTCCCCCAGACTGACTCCAAAAATCCCTCCGGAACCAACAGCTAATTTGGACTGTAAAGCCTGGAATCCACTGCCAAGAGGATCTCTGTCTGGGGAAAGGAAAGTAAAGATCCGGTTCAATGCATAGGTGGATCTGATCATACTAAAAGCTATAAAAGCAAGGGATGTCACCCCAGTGAACAGGAAAAATTTAAATTTGACACCTCCTATAAACAACATCACAATACTGATTATAAAAATGATCAAAGCCGTACTGTGATCTGGTTCTTTAATGATCAAAAAAATGAATAAGAATATGATCCCCAGAGGAACTAGTAATGTTTGAATTTCTTTCAATCTGTTTTGATTACGATCAAGATAATAGGCAAAAAAGAGGATCGAGCTCAATTTAGCCAGCTCGGTTGGCTGGAAACGAAAACCGAGGAAGTATAACCATCTTTTAGTCGGTCCAAACGAAGGCAGCAAAAGACATAAGGTCAATAGTAAAACAGACAGGATCAAAAGGCCGATAATAAAATATTTGTTTTGATAGAACGGGAATTTAACAGTAAGGATCAAAAAAGCCAGGACAATTCCCAGCGCCACTCCGATCAGTTGGTTTATGAAGAAAAAAAACGGCTCATCATATTTTTCATCGGCTAGAATCACAGAGGAACTGAAGACCATAACAAGTCCGTAACAAAGGATAGCCAGAATTATAAAAAATAAGGGTTTGTCAAAACCGAATTTTCTGAAGATCTCCATGGTCCTTATTGATCCCCTTGCTCTAACAACCTTTCTTTCAAAGAAAATACCTGTTGTTTAAAAACACGGCCTCTTTCCTCGAAGTCCTTAAACATATCAAAACTGGTGCAGGCGGGAGCCAGTAAAACCACCTCTCCCGGAAGGGCAGCTTTAAACCCTAGATCGACTGCCTTCTGAAGCGAACCGGTTTTTTCCATTGGAACCGTATGATTCAGAGCTTTCCGGATCAGAGGGGCAGCTTCTCCAATGAGAATGATCTTTTTCACTTTTTCTTTGACTAAATTCCTGAGAACTGTGAAATCACCTCCTTTATCTCTTCCGCCTAAAATAAGGACTAATTTCTGATCAAAACTTTTTAAAGCGGTAAGAGTCGCGCCAACATTGGTGGCTTTTGAGTCGTTGAAAAAATCGATTCCATTCAGGGTCAGCACGTGCTCTAAGCGATGCTCAAGTCCCTTGAAGCTCATCACCGAATTCTTAATGCGGTTAAGGGGAATATCTAAAATGTGGGCGGCACTGGCTGCTGCCATGATATTTTCCTGGTTATGAGATCCTTTAAGCGGGATCTCCGAAACTTTCATAAGACGCCGTGGCTTCTCAGCGGCTATGATTATCCATTCATTGTCAAGATAACATCCTTGGTCTAGAAACTGCTGCCGGCTGAAAGGGAAAACATTAAAATTACCGGCTGTACGCAGGTTCCAAATTTTGGGGTCATCACGGTTAAGGATGGCAAAATCATCCTTTTTTTGGGAAGTAATGAGTTTGGCTTTGGCTCCGAAGTAATCTCCTAAAGATGTGTGCCAGTCAAGGTGATCAGGAGACAGATTGAGGAAAACTGAGATGGCTGCTCTGAAGTTAATTATGTTTTCAAGCTGAAAGCTGGAGAGTTCCGTTACGTACCAATCTTCGTCCCGGCTTTCCTCAACGAAGCTGATCAGGGGAAATCCGATGTTGCCGGCCAGTTTAGAGGAAAATCCGGCTTCTGTTAAAATTTTATGGATTAAAGTCGTGGTTGTAGATTTCCCGTTTGATCCGGTTATTCCGATTATTTTGCCCCGTAAAAACCGGAAAGCGAGTTCAACCTCGGCCATGATCTGGATCCCTTTATTCTTAGCTTCCTGAAAATGGGGAAGAGGAGGGACTCCGGGACTTGTTACTATCAGATCTGATTCAAGAAATGTCATGAGTTCATGGCGTCCGCTTTCGAAAGCAACCCCTCTCTTTTTCCAGGGAATTAACCTTTTTTCAAGGTCATCGTTGTCTTTCTTTTCACTGACGGTGACTAAAGCTTTGCGGGAGAGCAAAAAGTCGCAGAGAGCTTCTCCGGTTTTTCCAAATCCGACAACGAGTGCTTTCTTTCCTTTTAGATTCATTTTATCTTAATTTCAAAGTGGTCAAACTGAATAGAGCAAAAATTATTCCTATGATCCAAAATCTGACTACGATCTTTTGTTCAGACCAGCCCATCATTTCAAAGTGATGGTGAAGAGGGGCCATCCTGAAGATCCTTTTGCCGCCGCTGATCCTGAAATAGGAAACTTGGAGCATTACAGATAGTATTTCCAGAATAAAGACCCCCGCAACCATAAACAGCAAAAATTCCTGTTTGATCATAATGGCTACAATTCCGATAGTCGCTCCCAAAGAGAGAGCACCTGTGTCTCCCATAAATATTTCAGCCGGATGGCAGTTATACCATAAAAATCCAAAGCAAGCTCCTACCAGCGCGCCTAAGAATATAGTCAGTTCTGCTGACATCTCCACATAGGGAATATCCAGATACTCTGACCATCTCGAATGACCGGCAATGTAAGAAAGAGCCGTAAAAGCAGAGGCACTTATAAGGGTCAGCCCGATCGCCAATCCGTCCAAGCCATCCGCAATATTTACAGAATTTGAGGAACCGACCAGAATGAACATGATCCAAGGCAAATAAAAGGCACCAAAATATGGAGTCCAGTTTTTGAAAAAGGGAACGCTTAAGTGCAAATTGAACTCTCCCTGAAATCCAAGATAGATAAGAATCATTCCAATTACTGCAGCGAAGATGGTTTGAAAGATAATTTTATGGCGGGCTACTAATCCTCGCTTGATCTTTTTTTTGCTTTGGATATAGTCATCCCAAAAACCGACCATTCCAAAAACCAGCATGGTGATGACAGCCAGCCATACATATTCATTACCCAGGTCTCCCCAAAGAAGAGTCGTGATTATGGTCGTGCCTATGATAAGGATTCCTCCCATAGAAGGAGTGCCTTTTTTAGTGAAATGAGTTTTAGGGCCTTCGATTCGAATCTCTGCGCCGATCTGGTGTTTTCTTAGATATTTGATCAACAGCGGGCCGGCGATCATACTGATCAGAAGAGCTGTTATCCCGGCCAATACGGTTCTGACGGTTATGTAACGGAATACATTAAAGAAAATCCAATGATCTCTTAAAGGAACAAGAAGCCAATAGAGCACTTTATCACCTTTTCCTTTTTATAAATTCAACTATTTTTTCCATCCCCACAGCCCTTGAACCCTTGACCAAGATGATGTCCTTTTGCTTGAGAATTGGGATCAATTCCCGGACAGCCTCATCTGGGGTGTCAAATGAAAAAATTCTATTTAGCGCCATTCCGGAGTTTACGGCTCCCTCGGCGATCTTTTCTGCTAATTCGCCCACAGTCATCAGAATATCGATCTGAAGCTGATGGACCAGTTCTCCCGCTTCGAGATGATATTTCTCAGTATTTTTCCCCATCTCCCGCATGTCGCCTAAAACCGCGATCTTTCTTCCTGATTTTATACCGGCCAGGCTGTGTAAACTTCTATTCAGTGCGTAGGGATTGGAGTTATAAGAATCATCGATCAATGTTATCTTGGATTTAAGATAAAATACCGTACCTCTCCTGGAAAATGGTTTAAGGGATCTGGCCGCCTGTTTTATTTCATCGATGGGAACATCCAGGCAGAAGGCCGTGGCGGCAGCAGCTAAAAAATTATAGAGATATGACTCGTTATAAAAGGAAAGAGTAACATTTGTACCTTCCTTTCCGCAATAAAGATCGAAGTTTATGTTTTCCAATCCCGTATGTTTAATGTTCTCGGCCCGGATAAGAGCATCCTTTGTTTTTCCAAAGAAAATTATTTTCCCTTTAAAGCTCTGAGCTATTTCTCTGATTAATTTGTCATCGTAATTCAGGATCACTGTCCCACCTTTCTTTGTCCCATTCAGTATTTCCTTTTTTGCGGCTGCAATTTTCTTCAGGCTTTCGAAAAACTCCATATGAACAGCTTGAATATTTGTTATCACGGAAATATCAGGAGGGGCGATCTCTGTTAGAGTTTTTATCTCACCTGGAGTGCTCATCCCCATTTCCAGGACTGCGATCTCGTGTTCTTTTTTCAAATTAAGAATGGAAAGGGGAAGCCCGAGGTAATTATTAAAATTTCCCTCTGATTTATGAACTCTGTACTTGCTTTTGAGGATAGAAAAGATAAATTCTTTGGTGGTGGTTTTCCCGATGCTTCCGGTGATCCCTATGATCTTAACAGGATACTCCTGTATAACCTTTTTTGCGATTCTCTGTAATGCAGTCAGAGTGTTTTCTACTTTTAGTAATGCGAAATTGTGGTTGGGTGAGGGTACTTCCCGGGAAATGACTGCTCCGGCTGCTCCTTTTTGAGCAGATTTGAGGATATAATCATGGCCGTTTCGAACGGCTTCCAAAGCAAAAAAAAGCTCCCCTGGCTGTGTTAGTCTGGAATCAATATTGAATCTATTAAAAGATAACCGGGGAGAGCCCTGAATTATATTCCCTCCGGTCATCTCAGCGATCCGGCTGAGGCTTAATTCTACCATGGTTAATTTTTCTCCTTCTGGGCTAACCACTCCCTGACCACGTCCGAATCCTTAAAAGGCAAGACCTTATTTTGGATGATCTGGTAGTTTTCATGCCCTTTGCCTGCGATCAGGATATAGTCTCCCGCTTTTCCCATAGATAGAGCCTTGAAGATCGCCTTTTTCCTGTTGGGCTCGATCTCATATGAAGAGGATCCGCTTTTTTTGAATCCGAATTCTATATCCGAAATTATTTTCAGAGGATCTTCTGTACGCGGATTGTCTGATGTTATTATGCTCCAATCCGCCAGCATCCCGGCTATTTCTCCCATACGGGGCCGTTTACTTTTATCTCTATCGCCGCCTGCGCCAAAAACCAGGATCACTTTTTTCGTGCATATTTCTCGGGATGTTTCAATCAGATTTTTTAAGGCGTCATCGGAATGGGCATAATCAACAAATATATTGAGCCCGAGTTCATTTTCAATTTTTTCAAATCTTCCCGGAACGTTTTTTAGATCAGAGATACCCTTTTGAATTGCAGGGAGAGGTATATTCAATGAAAGTGCTGTGGATACTGCCGCTAAAATATTGTAGAGATTAGGCCTTCCCAGGAGAGTTGAGGTTAAAGAAAGTGTGCCGGTTGGATATCTGACCGTTATCTTTGTTCCCCAACTGAAAAATTCAAAACCTTCTGCTCGAACTATAGCTGATGGTCCTGTGCCATAGGAAATAATCCCAAGCGGCAGTTCAGAGATCAATCTCTGTCCCCAACTGCTGTCTGCATTAACCACAGCGATTCTCCTTTCCGATTTTAACTGGAACAGTTTTTTCTTGGCGGTAAAGTATTCTTCCATAGTACGGTGGTAATCGAGATGATCTCCGGATAAATTGGTGAAAATGGCTACTGAAAAGTTGATTCCAGAAACCCTTTTTAGATCAAGCGCATGCGAGGAAACTTCAATAATGCAGTGAGTGTATCCTGAATCAACCATATTTTTCATCATGTTCTGGATGTCAGGAGCCTCAGGAGTTGTCCTTGAGGCTGGTTTTTCTAAAGAACCGAAACGATAAGACACTGTACCGATGACTCCGGCCTTATTTCCGGCATTATTGAGAATGCTTTCTAAAAGATAACTGGTGGTTGTTTTTCCTTTGGTCCCGGTTATCCCTATCACTTTTATTTTTTTTGAGGGGTGTTCATAAAAGTTGGCCGCGAGAAGAGCTGTTTTTTCACGGGCATCGTCTACCTGAATCCAGGTTTGGGTGAAATCTTCAGGGGCTTCCTGTTCGCTGATCACAGCAGTCGCTCCCTTTTTTAGGGCATCTTTTACATACAGATTGCCGTCGGTTTTGATTCCTTTAAAAGCTGCAAACAAAAAATCATTATCTGAATTTTTGGACGAATAGGCTATACCTTTGATATCGATATCAGCATTGCCGGTGATATTCTTTACGGGTATTCGATTCAGGATTTCCCGCAGTTTCATTCTTCCCCCTCGCTTCTGAAAGCTGCGGTAATTATTTGTTTTGGAGGTTTTGAAACCGGCGGTATTTTTAGATAGAGAAGCGTTCGAGCTGCAATTTCACGAAAAACCGGGGCTGCGACGTCGCTTCCGTAATAATATCCTTTGGGGCTGTCGATCACTACATAGATCGAAAATATTGGTTTATCGGTTATGATGCATCCGGCAAAAGAGGAAATATGCATTTTTGAGGTATAGAGTCCGGTCTTAAGATCCAATTTTTGAGCGGTACCGGTTTTACCGGCCACAATATAGCCTTCGATCTGAGCGTTCCGTCCGGTTCCTTGTTCAACGGTTTTTCTCATAAGTTCCATTAGTATAGAGGCTGTATGTTCAGAAATAACTTTTTGGTATATAGTAGCTGGTATCTGATCCTGATCAGAGGGAGCTAAGATCTTTTTTACGATCCTGGGAGTGGCGTATACGCCCTTGTTCGAGATTGTGTTAACGACCTGGAGCATTTGAATGGGAGTCACATTAATTTCATACCCGATCGATAGAGAAGGAAGCGAAAGGCTGCTCCATTCTTGTAAAGGATGAAAGATACCCGTTTCTTCACCAGGCAGATCTATTCCTGTCTGTCTACCCAATCCAAAGGCTTTAATAATTTTATGCATTCCCTGTTCATCGATCTTCTGACCTATCAATACGGCTCCCACATTTGAGGAATGAATAATGACTTCTGGGAAAGTCAGTATCTGAAAGGGTTTATGATCTGTGATTCTTTTTCCGGGGAGCTGGATGTATCCTAGGCTGCAGTCAAAGGTGTCTGATAATGAGACTTTATCCAGTTCCAGAGCGGCGGCGGCTGTGATCAACTTAAATGTCGAACCTGGATCAAAATGGAAATGAACGGCACTGATCCTGTCGGTAAATGAGATATCTTTGGGAGGGACATTGAGGTCAAAAGAGGGATTATGTGCTATAGCCAGGATCTCACCATTGTCGGGCCGGCTGACTATGACACAGCCCCAATCCGCACTTAATTTTTTAACAGCTTTTTCCAGTTCTTCTTCTGCGATAAACTGTATGGTCTCATCAATAGTGAGAACAATATCTTTTCCCGGGATCGGTGATTGGATTATCTCGAAACGATATTGACGCCTTTTGGCATCTTTGAGATTCAGCCTTTTTCCTTTTTGGCCTTCCAGTACATGATTATATTTGTATTCGATCCCGCTAGCTCCAATATCATCGATATCAACTCTTCCGATGATATGGGCAGCCAATCTTCCGTTAGGGTAATATCGACTGTTCTCTTCTTCGAAGTGAATTCCATTTAGGCCCAGATCGTTGACCTTTTCCACTTCTTCAGTGTCGATTTTTCTTTCGATCCAAATAAAGGATTTTTTTTCTTCTATTCTCCTTTTTATACTCGACACCCTGTCTGATGAAAGACCGAGGATATTTTTTATTTTATAAATTTTTTCCATCTGGGAAGATATCGGCTCGTTTTGGTAATTCTGAAGAAAAAGAGATTGTTTAGGGATACTTCTGGCCAGAATATTACCAGACCGGTCATAAATGGTTCCTCTTTTCGGAGTTACATCGGCTATGGCTTGATTTTGTTTTTCAACATAGTCCATATACCTCGTGTGATTGAAAACTTGTAGATGGATCAATTGGAATATGAGCATTCCCATCCAAAGTACAGACAAAACCGTCAGCAAGATGATTCTTATTTTAATCTTGTTTGTGAATGATCCTTTTGAGGATGCCGGTTTATTTTTTGTCATCGTTGATATTATTAATCTGTTTATTTTCTACCTTGGCTAAATTAAGCTTCTCCTCAGCAATTCTTTTTACTCTCTCTAATCTTAATAATTGAGCTTTTTTGACCTCCAGGGTTTGAATTTCCTTCTTTAAAAGTTGAACTTCTGATTCCAGTTCTCTTGCTGTTATCCCTAGTCGATAGGATTCAGCTTGGTGCCAGATATAGGCTGTCAGAATCAGGGTGACTGCTATTCCTATAAGAAGTCCGAGAAAAATTTCTTTTTTCCCGAATTTTTTTCTTATCATTTATTTTCTCTCTGCGCATCTTAACTTTGCCGATCTTGCTCTGAAGTTGGCGGCGATTTCTTGCTGGGTTGGAACAACAGGTTTACGGGTTAGGATCTCCAAATAAGCACTTTTCTCCTTAGATGAAGATAGATTCATGAAAGTGTGCTTAATGATCCGGTCTTCAAGAGAATGGAATGAGATGGCTACGATTCTGGTGCCCTGCCTTACCAGACTCACTATCCTGTCTAAGAATGAGGACAGCCCTTTAAGTTCTTGATTAACCTCTATCCTTAATGCTTGAAAAACTCGGGCTGCAGGATGGGTTTTCCCTTTTTGGGGTCGCCATCGGCACACCGATTCCACAATTTCAAGCAGTTGCTTGGTTGTTTCTATGGGTTTTAATTTCCTTTTATGAGCGATCTCCCGGGCCAATCTGTGAGCTTGTCTGAGTTCTCCGTATCCCCGGAAAATATGTTCGAGCTGTTTTTCAGAATATTTACTCACAATTTTTTCTGCAGTGGTTTTATTCCTGAAATCCATGCGCATGTCCAGGGGGCCATCAAGATTAAAGCTGAATCCCCTTTCAGGTGAATCAAGTTGATAAGATGATATCCCGAGATCCAGAAGGACTCCTCTTATCCGGGAAAAATCTAGATTCAGGTCGGGAAGATATCTAAAGTCAGAATGATACAGACTAACTCTCTCTGCATAAGGGAGCAGCCGCTCTTTAGCCATGAGCAGTGATCTTTCATCGATATCAAACCCAACGACTTCAGCTTCTTGGTTTTTTCTGAGTATTTCGAAGGCATGGCCTCCAAGTCCTATGGTGCAGTCAACATAGATCCCTTCTCTTGATACATCTAAAAAATGCATGGCCTCCTGAAGAAGGACCGGTATGTGCGGAGTTGAGGTCATTGTTCTTCTTTCCCGGGATTAAGATCTGAGATCCGCTCGAATCTTTCCTCAGTAAGAGGATTCTGGTCGAGAATACTCTCCAGGCTGTCTTTACTCCAAAGCTCAAGATGATCATTCAGGCCGACAACCTCGACCTCACTATTGAGTTGGGCTTTATTTTTAAGCGTTTGACTGATCAGAACTCTTCCTTTAGAATCGATCTCATAATGAGTTCCTTTTCGATTGACATGGAGCATGAACATACGGAGATCAGGCTTAAGCTGGAGAAGTCCTTGTTTGGAGATGCCGGCAAGATTCAGCCAGACTTGAAGAGGGTAGATCTGCACCGCATTATCGGTCAAAGAAGTGATGAATACTTCCTTTCCATATTCCTCTTCGATAGCCGCACGGAATTTTTCCGGGATCTTTATTCTTCCGCCCTTATCGATCCGGGCTGTGTAGCTTCCTATTAAGTAATTTCCCATTTTGTCCCAATTTATCCCATTTTTATATAAAATATATGAAAGTTAATCGGTAATGTCAAGGGAAAAGCCTAATATTTTCAATTATTTTGCAGGATTTTTATATTTTTTTTTGAATTGAGCAGAAATTGAGTCAAAAAAGGTTAAAAAATAGAGGATCTGGAAAGCTGCTAAAAATGATTTTTATTCTTCATTTTTAAAAGAATCAATAAGGTTTTTGGCCTTTTTATAGTCCCTTTCGTTCACATAGATCTTCACCTCACCCAAACCATCTGCGGAAAAAGGATGGACAGATTGGACGACTAATCCCTTCAGAATGCATTTGATCCTATGACTTTCCAAAAAACTTTTCACAACCTCGGCTTCTGCCGGTCCCCAAACTGAGTGAAGTTCTTTGAGTTTTATATCATTATCATTAAACATTTATTTTCTCCTGATTTGAGTAATTACCTGAAATATAGAAAACAGCATGAGTATAGTATAACAGTCTAGATTGATCATAAAAAGTTTTTATCCCTGCTGTTGAAATAATCATCAAGGATTTTTTCATGATCAAAAGCCAGCGAAAAATCGATCTCTTTTCGGGTAAAAATAGCAATATCGGTAGCGTCATCCTGAGCCTTTGGACAGCCTTCTGCTGAAGCGATAAATACTGTGCTAATGGTGTGTTTGCGGGGATCTCTGCTGGGATCAGAATAGGTGTGGAACTGTTTTATCAAACGGATATCCAGAGAGGTTTCTTCTTTGGCTTCTCTGAGGGCAGCCTGTTCCAGTGATTCGCCATAATCGACGAATCCGCCGGGGATGGCCCACCCATGGGGAGGATTTTTTCTCCGGATCAGGATGATCCCTTTTTCTCCATCATGCCTGGTGATCTCGATTATGATGTCTACGGTCGGATAAGGATTTTTATATTTTGCCATGATCTCTTGCCTTTTAATTAGAATCTGTGAGTTTGACCTCAGCTTGATTATTTTCTACTTCAATCACGGTATTAAGGTCAAAAGAAAGTTTTTTTAATTCTTCCAAAATGGAAAAAGCCTCCTTTTCTGGGGCAGGCCTGGGACGGAATTCAGATTGATCGATGATTATTGGAAGCAGGGTGGCTCTTAACAAACCGGATTTTCCCAGAGTGCATTTCAAGATCAATCCTCTCTTTACCCGGCTTCCTATCTGATCAAAGACAAAATTACCCAAGCTGTAGCAGATAAGGCCTTTTTTATATTTTTCCACACCCTGGATCACATGGGGGTGATGCCCGATCAAAAGGTCTGCTCCTGAATCGATCGCTGCCTGGGCAAATTCTCTGGTTTCGTTATCCGGGTGGTCGGAATACTCCCATCCCCAATGGCAGGAGATAATAACAATATCCGCCCACCTTCGACAGGATATGATATCCTGCTTAACCTGTTCAGCATCGATCACTGCGATCCCTGGTGATTCCGAGGCTT
>CAZLBV010000166.1:0-4062 GCA_964557845.1 uncultured Eubacteriales bacterium
TAAAAGGGTGAACTTCTGGCTCCCCGGGCAGGACTCGAACCTGCAACCTAGTGGTTAACAGCCACCCGCTCTGCCGATTGAGCTACCGAGGAGCAGGGGGATTAATTTACCAGAATCCATTAAAAAAGGCAATCAAAATATGTTCCCGGATAATGCAGTTTAATATCTATAGCTGGCCTGTTTAGCTATCTTACGGTAATCTTCTCCGGATATATTGACGACTTTACACATCTCATATAAACGCGAACGTAAACGAACTCCGATCCTATCCACTAGTGTATCGTCTTTCTTTTTGAAATATTCATTTCTGGTATCTTCTTCTTCCCCCTCACTGTCAAGATAGTTGGAGGTAAAAATGGTCAGCTTTTTACTGTTATATCTATGGTTAATGATATAAAAAACCGTTTCATCTACCCAGGCAGTGGTCCTCTTTGCTCCCAGCTCATCCAACACCAGTACATCACTTTCAAATATCGGTTCCAATAAATAGTTCTCTGTCATATCAGAATCGGAACTGTAAGAGCTCTGGATCTTACGGATCAACTCGCGGAAATCACAGAAATAACAAAAGACATCTTTTTTTATCATTAATTCCCGGATAAAAGCCACGGCTAAATGTGTTTTTCCAACCCCGCACGGTCCTATGAAAAGCAGTCCTACATCTTGTTCAGGATAATTTTCTGAAAATTTTCTGGCTATTTTAAGTGCTTTTTTTTGGGAAGGATCATGGTCCTCGAAATTGTCAAAGGAACAGTTCCTGTATCTTTTGGGAATGTTCGCCCTTTCTATCAAGGAATCCTTTTGCTTCTTATAAAAGCATCGACATCTTACAGCTACCGAACGTCCATCGATTTCTTTTAAAACCCAGCCTGTATCCTGGCATTCAGAACATAGTATTTTTGCCATTAATTCAAATAACCCCTTAATTGTTGTAATTTTTGCGACTGCGAAAGTTTTCTCATGGCCTTTTTTTCTATTTGCCTGATCCTTTCCCGAGTAAGATTGAGTTTATCCCCGATCTCCTGAAGAGTATGCGACCTTTCATCATCCAGACCGAATCGTAATTTTAACACAAGCACCTCTTTCTCATCCAACTTTTTCAAAATATCCCTTATTTGTCGATGGATTGATTCTGATATGATTTGCTGTTCTACTGAAGGAGACAGATTATCCTTAATCTTATCCCCCACCTCAGCATCTCCATTATAGTATTTGTCGCTCAACGAAATATCTTTTCCTTCCAGTAGTTCAAGTTCTTCTACGGTATCAACCGTTATATCCATTTCTTCGGCAACTTCTTCTCTAGTAGGTTCACGGTTCATTTCTTTTTTCATTCTTGATCTGACCCGGTTCATTTCAGAAACTTGATCGGATAATTTTTGGGGAATATTATAAATTCGGGAATAAAGGGTGAGGGCATGGATTATGGCCTGTCTAATCCACCAAACCGCATAGGATATGAACTTCACATTCCGGTCTGGATCGAAGCGTTTAGCCGCCTCTATAAGCCCTAAGTTGCCTTCATGGATCAGGTCAAGAAGACCAAGCCCCATTCCTCTGTATCTTTTCACATATGCAACTACAAATCTAAGGTTGGATTCGATCAATCGGCGCATTGCATCTTCATCACCCTGTTTTATTTTTTTCCCTAAATGATGTTCTTCTTCCTGGGTAAGCTGTGGAAATTTTGATATTTGCTGCAAATATTTCTTCAGGTTTTTCGATTGGAGGGAATCTGTAAAATCTTTTATCATTAGATTATAATTAGTCTTCCATAATTTTAATTATCTTTGCCGGGCTGATTTTTACCATAGAATTTTTGTGCTTTTCAAACTCTTCTTCCCTATCTTCAAAAAAGTTCTTTTTGATATATTCGAGCAATTCATTCACCTGGATTTCTATCAGCTCCATTTTTTTTCTCATGTTTAAAACAACTTCGACGCCGGCCAGGTTCACTCCGAGATCTCTGGTAAGATTCAGGATAATCTCTAATTGTTTTAAATCATCATCGGAATATAACCGCGTGTTTCCCTCACTTCTTGAAGGAGAAAGCAGACCTTCTCTTTCATACAACCGTAAGGTTTGCGGGTGTACATTATACATTCGGGCAACATTGCTTATATGATGGTAATTTTTTCGTTCCTTTTTATTTTCCATTTTAAGAAATCCCTAATTTTTCTCTAGGATTCTCACTTGAAATTGTCTTCAGTTCCCGCATAAGCTCTCTTATCCTTTCATCATTGAACGGAGGAGGTACAATAGAAACCTCTACAAACTGATCTCCATAACTCTTTTTTCCTGGTATCGGGGCACCCTTTGATTTTATCCTGAATTTCTGGCCGGATTTGGTTCCCGGTGGAATTTTTATTACCGTAGTATCATAGATAGTGGGAACTTCTATTTTCGCTCCTAAAGTCGCTTCAGGAACGGTTATCGGAATTTTCACATAAATATTTTTTCCTTGTCGTTTAAACAAATTATGGTTATCAACTTCAATCGTTATAAACAAATCTCCGGTTGCCCCTCCCTGATACCCGGCATTACCCTTTCCGGCTATTCTGACTTTCGAACCCGAATCTACACCTGGAGGAATCCTTACATTAATATGTTCAGTCTTTTGTATGGTTCCCTTGCCACGGCAAGTCGGACATTCTTTTCCCTTAGTTACTCCACTTCCTCCGCATACACTGCAAACAGTAGAAAATCTCATGGATCCTATTTGTTTTTGGGTTTGCCCCCGGCCTCCGCACGCAGGGCATACCTTATCACCTCCGCTTTGGATATAGCCGGAACCATTGCAGGAAGGACAACTTACCATTCTTGTGAGGCGTATCCGTGTCTGAACTCCCTTGATTGCATCCATAAACCCAACCTTCATAGTGTAATGAAGGTCTTCTCCCCTTGCAACTCTAGTCTGGGAACGTTTCCGGGAAGTACCGAATAGATCTCCGAACAAATCACTGAATGAAGACGTCGATGAGCCGAAATCTGAAAAATCAAATCCTTCAAATCCGGATGAATAAGCTCGCTGATAAGCTTCACCTCCAGGAGGGACATCCCCTACTCGACCATATTGATCATATTGTTTTCTTTTTTCGGGATTACTCAGAACTCCATATGCTTCTTGAATTTCCTTAAATTTAGTTTCTGCGGCTTTATCGTTAGGATTCAAATCAGGGTGGTATTTGCGGGCCAGCTTTCTGTATGCTTTCTTAATCTCAGAAACTGACGCTTTTCTGTCAACCCCTAATATTTCATAATAATCTTTTGCCATCTTTGACTCTTTAAACGATTATCTCCGGCTGTTGAGTTTTATCACTTCAGCCGGAGATAATGATTGTCTTTATTATGATCAAAACACTTAATTTCTACAAGAATAGTCAATATCAACCATCTTTATTTCTTTTCTTCATCAACAACTTCCGCGTCAATCACTTCTTCCTCATCAGAGGATTCTTCAGCTTGGGCCTGTTCACCCTCAGCAGCCTGTTGTCCAGCTTGTTGCTGTCCTGCTTGGGCTTGTCCAGCCGCTCCCTGTTGGTACAACATTTCAGAAATGGTATGGGATACCTGAGAAAGATCCTGCATGGCCTTTTTGATCTGTTCTATATCTTCTGACTCTATTGCCTTTTTTGTTTTATCGATTTCTGCCTGGATCTTATCAACTTCGCCAGCTGGAATCTTTTCTTTATTTTCTCTTATAAGTTTCTCCAGTCCATAAACCATCTGATCGGCCTGGTTCTTGGTATCTATCAATTCTCTGCGCTTTTTATCTTCTGACGCATGGACTTCCGCATCCTTGACCATCTGATCGATCTCTTTTTCATCCAGCCCGCTGTGACCAGTAATGGTAATCGCCTGCTGTTTTCCTGTACCCATGTCCTTGGCAGAAACATGAAGTATTCCATTAGCATCAATATCAAACGAAACTTCGATTTTAGGAATTCCTCTCGGGGCCAGCGGAATTCCGTCCAGATGAAAACGTCCAAGAGTCCGGTTATGTGCCGCCATTTCTCTTTCTCCCTGGAGCACATGAATCTCTACACTGGGCTGATTATCGGC
>CAZLBV010000167.1:0-10963 GCA_964557845.1 uncultured Eubacteriales bacterium
GCGCGCCTGGAGAGACTCGAACTCCCGACCCGCTGCTTAGAAGGCAGCTGCTCTATCCTGACTGAGCTACAGGCGCGCTTATATATTTTTGTATTCGGCCAAATTAAAATCTTTACTATTATACTAAATTTCTGGCCGATGGTCTGTCCTATTTTTAATGCCGGTTTTTATATCGGGGAGGCCGGATTTGAACCGACGACCTCCTGCTCCCAAGGCAGGCGCGCTAGCCAAGCTGCGCTACTCCCCGGTATTCTTTCATCTGCTACTCTTTCCAGGTCATATGCTTCTCCGCCCACCTGGCCTTAGAGCGGAGTAATAGTAGCAAAACATTCAATATAAGTCAATTCAGCGGCGGCCCAAAGCGCGTTCGATTTCGCTTTTTCCCAGTCTTACCACAATCGGCCGGCCGTGGGGACAGATCCCTGGATTTTTGGTTTTGAAAAGCTCCTGCACAAGAAAAGACATTTTCTCATGATTCAGCGGCACATGCGCCTTAATAGCAGCTTTACAGGCAAGCAAAGCCAGCATCTTCTCTTTTTTCTCTTCTATCTTTTCTTTACCGGCCTCATCCAGCAGCGAAAGTAAAATCTCCTCGGCTTCTTTTTCCTGGAAAATCTCCGGATATTCCTTTAAGGCATAACTGCGGCTTCCCATCGGCTCTATTCTAAATCCCATTGCCTCCAAGAGATCCTGGGATTTTTCATAAACGATCTCCTGGGAAGGGGAGAGATCAAAAACAATCGGCATCAGAGCTAGCTTGACCGGCCATTTTTTCTCCCGGTCAAGTTCCAGGAATCTCTCAAATAAAACTCGCTCATGGGCGTTATGCTGGTCGATGACCAGGATACCTTCACCCTCTACAGCAATAATATACATATCCATATACTGACCGAGCACGCGGGGGGCTTCGCTTTTTTCTGCCTCACGCTCGAACACCGCAGTATCCACAGTTTTTATATCCTGGGAAAAGCTGGATCCCTTTTCTTCCCAGGGCAATTTAAAAACCTCCGGCTCTCCCATTTCCTCCACCTTGAAGGTCTTTCTTTCCTCCGGGGCCTCCGGATAGACATCTTTTATCCCCATTTCCTTAAGAACAGCATGTTCTATACTCCGGTTGAGCAAACGGAAGACATAATTCGTATCCCTAAAACGCACTTCGGTTTTAGCCGGATGAACATTGACATCCACATCGACGAGAGGCATTTCCAAAAATAAAAAAGCTTCAGGACTGTAATTTTTTTCGAGAAAAGGTTTATATGCCTGGTTCAAGGCTGCAATCAGTATCTTATCTTTAACCGGGCGGTTGTTGACGAAGAAAAACTGATGTTTCCGATCACCTCTTCCTGTAGGAGGACAGGAGGCATAGCCAAAAAGATGGATTTCCCCGTCTTTAAAATCAATTTCCAGCAGCCTTTCAAGAACTGATCTACCAAAGATCTGGAAGATCCTTTCTTTGACACCCGGGACCACAGAATAATTAAAGATCTCCCTCTTACCATGCACCAGGGAAAATTTTACATCAAAATGGGCCAGGGCGGCTGTAGTTAAGTAGGTGGTTATAAGCGAAAGCTCAGCATTTTCGGAACGTAAAAATTTCCGGCGGGCCGGGAGGTTGAAAAATATATCTCTAACCTCAACACTTGTCCCCTGAGGGTAAGCGATCTCTTTGGTGCCTAAAACTTTTTCACCCTCGCGCTCAAGGCATATTCCTGGGCTTTTATCTCCGATAGATGTCCTCAAATTCACCCGGGAAACGGCGGATATACTTGGCAGGGCTTCCCCCCGGAAACCCAGTGTCGATATATGATCTAAATCCTCCTCACCTGTGATCTTACTGGTGGAATGCCTCTCAAAACATATCAAGGCATCCTCTTTGTCCATACCATATCCATTATCGGTTACCCGGATTAGCCTTTTACCTCCTTCTTCCAGCTCAACTTTGATCTCAGTTGCTCCGGCATCTAAGGCATTTTCCACTAATTCCTTGACCACAGAAGCGGGCCGCTCCACCACCTCTCCGGCAGCGATCTTCATGGATACTTCTGAGGAAAGCACATGTATTTTATTCATAACAATATTTTTGCCATAATTACTTTCAGGGTATTATTTTCCCCAGGGTATTTTTTCCTGCCACCGACCCAATCTCAACCACAACCCCATCTCTTACTTTTCCCGATCCCTGCGAGACAGTGACATTAATATAATTAGAAGTCAATACCCTTCACCTGCCTTCACTCTTTTCAATAACAACAGCGGGGCATACTTCACCAATGAATCTACGCCGAAAATCCAACCATTTGCCGGCAGATAATCTGAGCAGTCTTTTGGCCCTGTCTTTTTTTATCTCACTTTTGACACCAGCCCAATCTGCGGCTGGCGTCCCCGGCCGGGGTGAATAAGAAAAAACATGCAGATAATCAAGCGGCGATTTTTCGATAAAATCAAAGGCAGCCCTAAAATCATCCTCTGTTTCCCCAGGGAACCCTACGATGATATCCGCTCCTAAGGCTGCACGCGGACGCTTCCATCTGAATTCCTTCAATACCTTCCAGTACTGCTCCGCATCGATTTTTCTTCCCATGCGATGAATGATCCTATTACAGCCATGCTGCAAAGAAAAATGAAAATGAGGGCAGATCCTGGAGCTTTGCAAAAGGTGATCCATTAATCGCGGAGTTAAAAATCTTGGGTCCAGGGAACCCAATCTTATTCTGGCTAGCCCCTCGACAGATTCGAGCTGCTGGAGCAAATCTACCAGCCCTATCTCGGGAGAAAAATCCCGGCCGTAGAGACAGAGATGAACACCTGTGAGAACGATTTCTTGATAACCCCGGGATACAGCATCTATTACTTTTCCCAAGATCTTCTGCTGGGGAACGCTTCTACTTTTTCCTCTGACGCTGGGGATGATACAAAAAGTGCAGTTGAAATCACACCCGTCCTGGATCTTTATAAAGGCCCTGGATCTAAACAATTCTGAAGAGACTCTTTCTGACCTCCCCAACTCATCCAATATCTTTTTGGTCATACCTCCCTTTTCCCGGTTGGGGATTACTTTCCAGACCTGAGTATATTTCTCCAGTTCCTCATGTGCCCTTTCTACAAAACAACCGGTGACAACAATGCGGGCATGGGGATTTATCTGCGGTATTCTATGCAGGAATTTTCTGACATCCCGGTCAGCCCCACTGGTTACCGTACAGGTATTAACAAACACCAGATCACTCTGACTGCTATCCCGCTCGTATCTCAAGCCGTGCTTTTGAAATTCTTCAGCCCAAGTAAAGGCTTCTGCCTGATTGACTCGACAGCCAAAGCTTTTGATAGAAAAGGAGGTCATAGTTTCTTTTTAATGTTTTCAGAGCTTTTTTCCACCTGGATCTCCTGCTTTTTACGGTATTCCTGCATTTTTTTCGCCAGGTCTTCATCCTTTAAACCAAGGATCTGAACCGCCAGCAAGGCTGCGTTTATGGCTCCTGATTTTCCGATCCCCATGCAGGCAACCGGAACACCTTTCGGCATCTGGACTGTGGAAAAAAGAGCATCCATTCCATTCAGAGTTTGACTTCCTATGGGCACACCTATAACCGGCCGGGTGGTATGCGCTGCAACTACTCCGCCCAGGTGAGCAGCCATACCGGCCGCTGCTATAAAGATCTCAGCTCCTTGGTTTTCCATTTCACGAATAAGTTTTATGGTCCTTTCAGGAGTTCGGTGAGCCGACGTCACCTCCAGTGAAAAGGAAACTCCAAATTCTTTAAGAATCTCAATTCCACCTGAGATCACCTCAAAATCAGATTCACTTCCGATAAAAATTGCCACTTTCATTTTCGATCACCTTTCAATTCCCCGATATCTCTTCTGTAATGCATGGCTTCGAAATAGATCTTGCCGATGGCCTCGTAGATCTTATTCATAGTGAGCGTTAAATCTTCTTCAGAAGCGCACACTCCTAACACTCTTCCGCCATCAGTATAATATTCTCCCTTCTTCACCGTCGTACCTGCATGAAAAATCCTGATCCCATCCATTTCTGCGGCTTCATCTAATCCTTCGATCAGCTTATCCTTTTCATACTTAGTAGGATATCCTCCGGAACAGACTACCACACATCCAGAGGGAAACCGGCTCCAGCGGACTTCCGTATCAAGGACATTTTCCTCAGCTGCAGCTTCGATCACATCTAACAGATCGCTTTCCATCCTTAACATCTGCGCCTGAGTTTCAGGATCACCAAACCGGCAGTTATATTCCAGCACCTTAGGACCTTCAGAGGTAAGCATCAGACCCACGTATAAAACTCCCCGAAACTTTCTGCCTTCCTCCAGCATGCGAGTGACGGTGGGGAAAACAATGGTTTTAACAATTTCGTTATATAGATCCTGATTTACAAACGGAGATGGGGATATCGCGCCCATGCCGCCTGTATTGGGCCCTTTATCGCCGTCAAATACTTTTTTATGGTCCATGGTTGTGACCAAAGGCATTACCTTCACTCCATCAGAGATAACGATAAACGAGGCTTCAACGCCATCAAGAAACTCTTCTATTAAAATCTTATTCCCGGCCTCTCCGAATTTCTTCTCCACCATGATCATTTCAACCGCTTCCTCAGCCTTGCTCACATTTTTACATATGAAGACCCCTTTGCCACCAGCCAGGCCATCCGCTTTGATAACAACAGGAAAAGAACAGTTGCCTGAATTGAATAGTTTCTTGGCATGTGCTGGAGAATCAACAATTTGACTGTTCGCCGTGGGGATTTTATGCCTCTCCATGAATTGTTTGGCAAAAACCTTGCTTCCTTCCAATTCAGAAGCATTTTTACTGGGTCCGAATATTTTCAAGCCTTTCTTTTCGAAAACATCAGTAATACCTTGAGTAAGGGGGAGTTCAGGGCCGACTATAGTCAGATCTATTCCTTCCTTATCCGCATAACTGGCCAATCCATTCAAGTCATCTGCTTTTATCGGCACAACCTCTGCCAGGGAAGCCATACCATCATTGCCAGGTGCGCAATAGATTTTTTTTACCCGCTTACTTTGCGCAAATTTCCAGGCTAGCGCATGTTCCCTACCGCCCGACCCCACGATAAGTATTTTCATGGCATAACTCCTTTTGGGATAAAATCAAATGTAGAAAGTCTCGATCTTTCCAATTTACATAATTTTCTCAAAATTTTCCAAAAATCTATCGCTAAAACCAGGATAATGGAAAACACTCTTGAAGATCCGAGCGGCAAGCGGAACTGCCTGCTCAGCCGGCAGGCAGTAATCCATTTGCAAAAAATCTTGTCTGGCTTTTTTAACCTCATCCTTAACATTTTTATTTCCTTTTAAAACCTCAGCTATAAAACCAGCCAGCATATCAAAGTCAGATTCTTTCATACCAAATCTCGTCATCTCCTGAACACCCATACGGATCCCACTCGGTTCCAGAAACGTCTCATCATCTGGAAGAGCCTGATAATTGGTAATAATGTTGTTCTCCTCCATCCTGCGGGCTACATCCATCCCGTTTCCATAGCTGCTTATTCTAATCAGCACCTGATGGGTCTCGGTAAAGCCGTCAGACTCATCCCCTTCTACCGGGACTCCCTTATCCTTGAGAGCCCGTGCAAAGGCCTTGGCATTGCTGCGCACCTGAGCTTGGAATTCTTCCTTGAATTCATTCATCTCATAGGCCGCCATCAAAAGCCCCAAAAGCGTACCCAAATGGTGGTTAGAGGTGGACCCGGGAAACGCACGTCCCTTTATGTCCAGCCACAGCTTTCTGATGGGAGATCCTTTGGGGAAATTTCCGGCGATCAAACCTCTTTGCGGGCCAAAGAATGTCTTGTGAGTACTTCCCGTGACTAGATCTGCACCTTCTTGCAAAGGTTCCTGGAAAGCCCCAAAAAGCCCCAGTACATGAGCCATATCGTACATAATTACCGGTTTATCCTTCCAGTCTTTGACCAGATTCGCCACAAAATCGATCGGTTCCGGATAGATAAACATGCTCTTTCCAAACACCATAAGATCAGGCTTATGCTGTTCCAGGAGTTCCGCCAGTCTTTGCTTATCAGGTTTATAAGGATTATCTTTATCCACTGGAAAATTGATCACATTATCCTTACCCGTTTCAGGGTTTTCAGCCACATAATTAAACAGCGCCCCCATGGGCTGGGAACTCAAATGTCCACCATTGGTCAAGTCATTATTCATTACAAGATTCATCCTACGGAAAGATTCTCCTTCATTCCGTTCACGGTTTATGAACTTGACCATTGCCTTAAAGACCACTTCATTTGCCATCTGTCCGCTAATGGTTCGCAGTTCAACCTCATCGCATCCAAAATAGTCTTTCATTTCCGCAATCGCAATTTCTTCCACTTCCTGTATAAAATCAATTCCCTGATAAAAATATATTTCTTCACCCTTCATGGTCCTGTGCTCGGCATAACGTCCAGAAGGATCGCAAATTTCACACATTTTCACCAGATGTGAGGGTGTTGATTCTGAAGGGATCAGATTAAAAGATTCCTTTTGACGCCAAACGTTATTTTTTTCTACTTTTTCTGTCAATGTAAGAATTTTTTCATAGAATGAAGACATTATTATTACTCCTTTAGGATTTAAAATTTTTCTCCTCAATAACACTGATCTTATCAAGCCGGCGTTTATGCCGGTCAAGGTCAAATTCTGTATTTAGCCATATTTCAAGGATATTAATGGCTTGGTCTTCTGTATGCACGCGGCCGCCTAAGGTAAGACAGTTTGAATTATTGTGCCTCCGGCTCATTTCCGCTGTATATTCATCACAACAGGGAGTCGCGATTACACCCTTAAATTTATTAGCCACTACACCCATTCCTAATCCGGTCCCGCAAATAAGAACAGCTCTGTCATAGTCACCCTTTTGCATGTTCAGCATAGCTTTTTCAGCAAAATCAACATAATCCACATCCTCATCAGAATAGCAGCCGAAATCGGTATGCTCTATATTTTTTACCGTTAAATATTTCAAAATTCTCTGTTTTAGCCAAAAACCGGCATGATCAGATGCAACCGCTATCATCATTTTTTGCCTCCCTATAGAAAAATAATCTCCTAATTGAGGGAAAAATCCCTACGCCGTTTTATCAGAAATGTATTATAACAAGAATAAATTGATTTTTCCCAATAAAATTATAGAAAACAAAACCAGGATTTTATTTTAGCGGATCAGCTTTCTTTTTTGTAGGCGCTTACCAGGTCTTCGGCTTCCGGGAACACCTCAAATGCTTTTTCTATCACCGGATCATTCAACCGGTATATCTTGGTTCCCACATCGATGGAATATACGGCAGAGATAAGTTCTCTTTGGAGTTCTCGTTTGATTTGTTCCAGGGCTTGATTAAAATCTTCCTCATCGAAATCAAATTTTTTTTCAAGGAGAAAAGATTTAAAATCAGCCAAGATCTGTGTGTCGATCTTTAAATCAGAAGAAAAAACCTTTCGGCCTCCTGAAACATCTTCTAAAGGCCTATCCGTACTTTCCGGAAAAACATATGTTTTCGACAATGAGGTTTTTTTATCGGCAAAATTTCTGGCATACGAGAAAAACAAACCTCTGGCCAGCATGTTATAGGTTAGATTCTTATAGGAAAACTCGACCTCATAATCTGGAGCGATTCCCCCTTGGCCGAGAACCTTTCGTCCTCCAGCAGTGTAGGCAACTTCCCTGCTTTCTTCAGGAACCTCACGATTCAATAAAAAATTTTCAATCTGAGAATAATCCTTCTGGATAGACCTCCCACTGGGAGTGTAATATTTTGCCGTTGTCAAGGAAACAGCAGCATCTTGGCTAAGGGGAAAAACGGTTTGAACCAAACCTTTTCCCCAAGAATTATCACCGATGATCAAACCGCGGTCATTATCCTTTACCGCTCCGCTGACTATCTCGGAGGCACTGGCGCTCCCCTGATTAATTAATACGATCAAAGGAATATCTTCATATTGATCGTTATAAAAGGCCCGGAGTTCCCGGTTATATAGTTTATTTCTTCCCCTGATAGAAACAATCAAATCATCTTTAGATAAAAATTCATCTGATATTTCCAAGGACTGAATAAATGTACCGCCTCCATTTCCTCTTAGATCAAGGATGAGTCTTTTCATACCTTGGGTCTCTAGATCCTCTAACTTCTCTTCCAGTTCATCGGTGGTAGTCTCAGCAAAATTCCGGATAAAGATATAACCTATATCTTCTGTGAGCATGAATGCATAAGGAACGCTGTGGAGTGGGATCTCTTCACGAGTGATGGTGAAGTCCAAGGGTTCTTCCATTCCTTCCCGGATGATGGTTATATTTACTTGAGTGTCTTTCTCTCCCCTTAATTTCTGCATAGCCTCGAAGCTGGAAATGGTTTTTGTGCTTTCCCCTTCAATATGGGATATTATATCTCCGGGCTGTATTCCTAAACGGTAAGCTGGGGTGCCTTCTATAGGAGATATGACCATGAGACGATCATCTTGCTTCTGGATCATAATCCCCAATCCAAAATATTTTCCTTGATAATCCTCCCGCATTGTGGAAAGATTTTTTGGATCTAAGAAATTTGAATAAGGATCCAGAGTACGAAGCATCCCTTTGATTGATGCATAGGTTAATTCTTCCCGGTCAACTTCTTTAAAATAATTCTGATCAATAACATCGATCATCATAGCCAATTTTCGATAGCCCTCGGTCCAGACATCTTCATTCCAGACAGGACGAAAACATAAGAAGGCCAATACTATGATTAGAATAAGGGTTGAGATTCTTATTTTCATTTTTTTCTTCCCCTGGTATGATAGCAAATTCATATAAACATGTCCATCCTGAAGTATGTCTGATATGTCTGAATTATTAGTGAAATACGAAAATTAGGGTTAAGGTCACCAGAACTTTAATATATGTTGACTTAAAAACGCTTAACGGCTATATTTTTCTATCATATAAAGAAGTAAATATTATGTTTGGAAGTATAGGTTTTCCTGAGCTTATCGTCATTCTCTCGATAGCTCTGCTCGTTTTCGGCCCAAAAAAACTGCCGGAAGTAGGGAGGTCAATCGGACGAGCTTTGCGAGAATTCAGAAAAACATCAGATGAAATCAAAGAGAGGATCGAGGAGGAGATCCAGGCTGAGGAATTCCGCGATATGGAAAAGAGCATCAAATCAGAATACGACACCATAACATCCTCTGCAGAGGATGTCTACGGCCAGGAAAAAGAAAAATCGGAAGAAGAGAATTCAACACCCGGCCAAGAGAAAGCACCTGAAAAGGAAGAAACCACAGAACCGGAACCGGATAAACCGGAAAAGGACGAAGCTAAGGATGAAGACGGCAAAAAAATCACCCGATAATATGACCTTCCTTGAGCATTTGGGTGATTTAAGGAAAAGAATTTTCCTTGCCTTTGTCTCGGTTATCATAGTTGTCATCCCCTGTTGGTTCTTTGCCAAGGATCTATTCGATATTTTAGCTCGCCCGGTCACACAATTTCTGCCGGAAGGCGAAGATCTGGTTTTCACATCTTTGCCAGGTCCTTTTTTACTCTATATGAAAACAGCCTTCTTAGCTGCCATCATATTCACCTCCCCTTTCATTTTTTACCAAGTCTGGCTGTTTATAGCGCCCGGATTGTATAAAAAAGAGAAAAAATATATTTTTCCCTTTGTAACTTTCACAACAACCTTCTTTTTAGCAGGAGCATCGTTTGCCTATTTCATTGTCTTTCCCTGGGCTTGTCGTTTCTTTTTAAGAATGGGATCGGATTTTCAGCCTATGATCACCATCGATCAGTACTTCAGCCTAGCTCTGAGAATGATCCTTGGTATTGCATTGGTGTTTGAGCTGCCTACTATCGTGTTTTTCCTGGCCCGCATGGGCATTATCACATCCAGATGGATGATCAAAAATTTCAAGTATGCAGTCTTAGCCGTTTATATCATCGCTGCTGTCATAACACCTACGCCGGATATGATAAACCAGAGTATAATCGCTGTGCCTCTACTAATTCTTTACGGATTCAGTATTCTTATTGCCCTTGTAGTGGGAAAGAATAGGGAAAAGAACAGGAAGGATGATTTAGCCGGATAGGATGGAAAAAAAAGAAAAAATAATTATAAGAAAAATCCAGAATTACAATCCCGAAGAAATCAAATCCATAATCAGCTCAGGCCTGCAGGAATTGAATCTTTTAGACAAGATTCTTGGCCGTATCACCCTGAAACCCAATTTGGTTCTCGCGCATCACAAAGTGGCTCCTTCGGCATATACCCGCTCCGAATTCATCGATGGACTACTGGCAGCCCTGGAGGAAAAGGGTTCAGGAATAGACAAAATAACCATAGCGGAAAAATGCGGAGTCGGCCTCCCGACATCACGTATGTTCAGGCATGCCGGTTATTATGATCTAAAAAAAAAGCATAACATCCGCCTTATGCCCATCGAAGAAGCCAAAAAAGAAAAGGTGTATTTAAAAAAAGGCACGATCCATCAGACTATTACTACGGCCAGGGACATAGTCCATAATGATTTTCTTATTTATACCCCCAAATTAAAAAGCAATGTGCTCTCTCAGGGATTGACCGCAGCCCTTAAGCTCAACATGGGTATATTTACAGATAAAGAAAGGATGTGGAACCATAACTATAATCTTTCCGAAAAGATCGTGGATGCCCTCGAGATCGGTTACCCTGATTTTATCGCCACAGATGCAATCGAGGTCTCTTTGGGAGGAAATCAGATGACCCAGCACGGCCGTCACCTGGGGATAATCATCATGGCAAAAAATCCTTTGGCTCATGATGCTGTATGCGCCCGTATCCTGAATCTCGACCCCTGGAAGATCGACCATTTGCGGCTGGCCTGCGAAAGGGGGTACGGCTCCCTTGATCTTAAGGATATTGAGCTCAGCGGCGATATTTCCCTGGATGAAATTCAAAAAAAGACTA
>CAZLBV010000168.1:0-14983 GCA_964557845.1 uncultured Eubacteriales bacterium
GGCTGCGGCCTCGTCGTGGTAGTACCCGACCCAGCCTAACCCCTCGGTGCTTGAATAATCCAGTCGGTTTTGCACGGTTTTCAACAACCATCCGTCCTATTATCCTCTTGTAAACTATCGTTGATGTGTGGGTCTAAAAATGGAAACGCTGTTTAACAATCAATTGCAAGAATAATTATTTAATTTATTCAATATCAATTACTTGTAAAAAATCCAATCTTGGTATTCTTATTGCATAGAGAGTGATCAGGAGGTAAATATGAAAAAAGTTAATCTTAAACTTCTGAGCTTTTCTTTGGTTTTAATGTTTCTTTTTATTGGACTTTTCTCCTTTCAGGTAAAAGGAGAAAAAAAAGCAATCGTTGACAAGATAAACATCAACACTGCTTCTTTGGTCGAGTTGCAAAAATTACCACGGGTAGGAGAGATAGTAGCGCAGAGAATAATTGATTTCAGGAAAGAACATGGCCCCTTTAACAAGATCGAAGAAATTATGAAGGTACCGGGCATCGGAGAAAAGATATTCGCTGAATTAAAAGACCTAATAACTATTGGGTCAAACGGGAAATCAGAATGAGAGAAGGAGGTTTCCCTCCTTCTCTTTTCCTAAGGATAGAAAAATTCTGACTTTAATCGGTAAAAGTGATCAAAAAAACGGCTTCTCTTGAGAACTGGGGGCTGCTGATTAAAATTAGTTCAGGTGAGAAAATTTCTGAGTTTTTTTAAAGCCTTACCCCGGTGGCTGATTTGATTTTTTTCTGTTTCTGACATTTGGGCGAAGGTTTTTCTTAAAGGGGGATAATAAAATATAGGATCATAACCGAATCCGTTTTTTCCTACTTTTTTAGTGGTAATAAAACCTCCGACAGATTCCTGGATCTCTTTTATAACTTTCCCTTCTCGAGACAGTACCATACAGCATATAAAACGTGCTTTTCTCTGGTCATAAGGAATACCCTTTAACTTTGAAAGGACCTTTTCAATATTTTTTTCATCGTTTGCATCCGGCCCTGCATATCTGGCGGAGTGGACGCCGGGTTCTCCTTGGAGTCGATCTATCTCTAAACCGGAGTCCTCGGCCAGGGTCAGACCTTCCCATTCGTTGCCATAAAAGAGGCTTTTACCACGGGCGTTTTCAAGAAAGGTCCATCCACATTCAGGAAAAACCTTGTTAATATGCAGATCTTGCAAATTCACGATATTTTTTATATGGCCGGATAAATATTTTCTGATCTCCCTGGACTTTCCTTGATTAAATGTGGCTACCAGGAGAGCATTATCATTCATTTTTTATTTCGAGGATACCATCTATATCACTAAGATCTTGGTTGAACTTTTGTTCTTTCTCGTCGTCCGCCGTAAAGGAAAACTTGATAATGGAAAGATTTCCATCTATTTTTTGGGAGATTGCATCGAATTTAATCCCTTCGTGAAGGGCTAATCTTTTTAAATTAATTAGAACATCTTTTTCGGTCTGCGTTTTTAATTGATATCGGAAAGCGGATTTTCGGAGCCCCATCTCTTCGAATTTTTCGAATATTACCAGTGTGAATATGAGGAGTATGCAGTAAACGATAGCGGCCATATAGTAACCAGCGCCGATGACAAGTCCAAGACCTGCAACCGCCCATAGAGTCGCTGCGGTTGTCAAACCGGTTACACTTCCACGAGCTTGAATGATCGTTCCTGCACCAATAAATCCTATTCCTGTGATCACTCCTGCAGCTATCCGGGAAAGATCGGATTGACTGAATATCTCCTCATGTAAAAGCAGTATGGAAAGGATCATCATCATGGTCGCTCCCATACAGATCAATATATGCGTCCGGAAACCTGCAGGTTTATGACTCGTTTCTCTTTCCAAGCCAATCAGGCCACCCAGCGCTATTGACAGAAAAAGCTTAAGGATTATTTCAATTGTACTCATTTTTTACCCATTTTACCCAGATAATTCATGATGATAATGTATCATATTTGAATGGATCAAACAATTATAGAATTTTATGAATAATTCAGGTCAGTAGCCGATCTTTTCTTTAATTGAAAAAATAATATATACGATCAGCATCAAGACTGTGTAAATCGAGAAAAAAGAAAATTTCAGAAGCCTTTCCGGTTCTTCCATGACTTCTTTCTCTCTTAAAGTTTTTCTTAATATTAGAAGAAAAAAAACCAGGATCAAAGGGGATAAATAAATATAGGATTGAAGCTTGAATGAACAAGCAAAAATGTAATAAGTCACAAAAAATATGACAGCACTTACCAACATTCCAAAAAGCAGGGAGGTCTTGGAATATTTTTTCATAGATTTCCTGTATTCCACTGCTTTATCCTTTAGATAACGGAATTCAGAGAGCCTTTTTGCCACCATTAGAAAATTACCAAAAGACCACCAGCACAAAAGCAGGGACATAGGAGGGAAAAGCGAGATCGGTGCAAAGGTGTACCATCCTATAAAAAAGCGGATCGGATTATTAGCGGATTCAGAAATGGAATCCAAAAAAGGGATATCCTTGGTTCTTATAGGTTTGATATTATAAATAAACCCGGCGATTAAAAGGGCTAGAAGTGAGAGAAAAAAAGGCTTTGAAAATATAATAAATGCCGTGATCAAGCTTGCAAGTACCAGAGTTATTCCCATAAAAAGAAATGGTCTTCTTTTTATTTGTCCTTGTACAACCGGCCTGTTTCTTTTGGTGGGATGATGGATATCAAAGGGCGCATCGACTATTTCATTGATAATGTAATTTGCGGTTGAAATACCCCAAGTTAGCAGAAATGCCAAGGAACTCCGAAACAGAAGTTCTGAAATACTGTATTGAGCAAAATAATCACGGTAGAGAAAGAAAAAAGCGCTGCATCCTACAAAAATGGCCAGGCTTCTTGGCCATCTTCCCAGGCGCATGGCTTCATAGTATTCTTTCATTCCGATGTTCCTTTCTCGCGTATACTTCAAAAGAATCGAGAAGAGCTAATTTTATCGGGATCTTTTTCCAAAATAAAGCCATCTTCTGGTTTTTTATAAGAAATTTAAAGATCGGTTTTCGGGAAAAGATGTAATAAGCACTGAAAGTCCAAGAATACCTCTTTATCTTTTCTATCTGAAATCCTGCTCTTCTGAGCAGGTAGATCAAGCTTTTCTTGTTGAAATACGCCAGATGTGCAGGCCTGAAATGCCACCAATTTCGCCCTGTTATTCGGGCGGCAAGGCTGTTCAAATCTGGGGTTACCATGCATAAAGTCCCTCCCGGCTTTAAAATTTCATAAGCACGGGAAACAGCAGTATAAGGATCTGGAATGTGTTCAATAATATCCACCATGGTTATTGCTGTGACCTTGTTTGGTAAGATGGACAAAGTGGAAAAGTTTCCCAGCCGAACTTTTATTCCGTATTTTTTTTCTGCTGTTTCAACCCCCCAGAGTGATGTTTCTGCACCATCTGGATGCCAGCCTCGGTTAAGGGCTTTGTTTAATAGGATGCCGGTTGCGGCCCCTACATCGAATAGGACTCCTTTTTCAGGGTGCATCTTTTCCAGCCTGGATAGGATACGTTTAAAATTTTTTCCCCTCCCGGAAGCTTCTTGTTCATAATCGGGATCTTTGATCTTGGCATATAAGGAATCGATCAATTCGGTTGTAGGGCAGGGATTGGCAAAAACATGGGAGCAGTTTTGACATCGGGTGAGATCCCAGGTTTTTCCATAAGCGTTGTCTGTGATCATAAATTGTTTTTCAGAAAGGCTTCCTAAATCTATAGAGCTCATTCTATAAGATTGAAGCTGCTGGCTTCCGCAGACCGGGCATTCTTTGATTATTTCCAACTTTGAAATTTTTGACATGATGGAGAAATATTTTTTGTCTAAATACAAGCTTTTTTAGCATTGATAAAGATGAATGTCAATGAAAACTAAGTTATTGTTGAACCATCTCCAGCTTTTTAAGCTCGATTTTTACCAGGTATTCAGTTCCCCAACATTTAAGTGTATATTTCCCTCCGGTATCTTTGCCGCAAGATAATATTTTTGGGCCCATAACTATGCAATCTGTTGTTTTGAACCTCTGTCCAGGTAGAAGGGAATAAGTACATTCATTTTCATTGGGCTGAAAAATGACCAGAGAACTGGGATCATCAATTTTATTATGGGGGCTAAAGGAACAGATGATCCTGCCGTCCTTTTGTATATGAAGACCGGAAAGTTCATCCATGAACACAGGTGAAAAAAAAGTCATCTGTTCTTACTGATCTTTTAATAAGATTAATCTGATCTGAGACCGGCTTGAATTATTGTTAGGATCAGAATCTTCCTCACTGATAACAAGCCTGGTATCCTGATCATATCCATAAAGCCCGGTAATTTTTCCGGGGATTCCAGACCAAGTAAGAGTTGTATTGTTTGCCCGATCCCATTTTTTCAGAGTTCCTTCATTGCTCCCCGAGAAACAGCTGCCGTAATAATCACAAGTTAAAGAGCTTACGGCATGTTCATGGGCCATAATGGCAAAGACTTCATGTTCAGAAAAGTCCCAGAAAGTAATAATGCCATCTTGGTGGCCAGTCATTAGGCGTTTTAGAGCAATGGGTATCAAAGAGCAAGCAGGAGAGTCCAATGGATTGAATAGAGTCAGGGGGTTCTGTTCAAAGGATACAAGTACTAAGTTTCCATCCCGATTCAGGATATAAAGATCACGGCCCCAAAGTCTTAGTTCTGAAACTTCATCGATATCAGTATAAAAAATGCGATTGTCTATGAAGGTCAGAATGAATACTTTCCCTGACCTGCCTGCCCCGGCAAGTTGATCTTGGGCATAAAATCTTAAAAAGGACGGTTCTAAATCATCGACATTTAATGAGAAAAGAAGATTTGGTTGTCTTTTTGGATCATTGTTAAGGTCCAAATAAAATTTTCTCTCTTGAGCCTGAAAACGAGACACTCGTTCTCCCGGCCAATTTAATTTTTTAAAAAGTGAAATTTTCCTCTCTCACCTGAAGATTTTTTCTATCGAAATTAAGAGAACTCTTAGCTTGAGGGAATTCACCCAGCTTCATCTGTGATCCGAACGCATACCTCTCCTTGGAAAAGATTTTAATTTACTGCAGGCAGTTCTATTTCGGCAATAATTTTAATGGACTTAAGAAATCCATATACGATTCCGACCAAGGCAGAATTTTTATTCTCCCTTTTGATCCAGGTGTGACCATGCATTAAGATCAGGTCATCAGGCATTTTTGGTACTTCAGGAGCATTTATGGTTTGACCTTTTAATTCCTGGGTGGGAAAAACCCTGGAGACCATGCTCCTGAGTTCCTTAGGTGTAAATGGTTTAGCCAAAAAATCAAAAGCCCCCAATTTAACTGAGTCTACCGCTGTTTTTATGGTGGGATATCCGGTTACTATAATAATGTTAACCTCTGGCCTTTGGGTTTTTAAAAAATTCAGCAGTTCCATCCCGCTGATCCCTGGCATCATAAGATCAGTAATGACGAGATCATATTGATTGTCTTTTTCCTTATTAATTGCTTCTTCTCCGTTTAAGGCTGTGTCGATATTATATTCGTCGCAAATAATTGCCTGCCGGATGCTTTTACATACATTGATCTCGTCATCTACGATCAAGATCTTTTTTTTATTCATGGTGTTCAAACCGACCTCCTTTGGGTGTTTTTATCTTCTATAGGAAAGCTGACAATAAAAGCAGATCCCTTACCCAGTTCGCTTTCAATATCAATATTTCCTTAGTGTTGTTTGATGATCCCATAACTAACTGCCAATCCCAGGCCAGTACCGGTGCTTTTTGTGGTGAAAAAAGGATCGAATAATTTGTGGATATTTTCTTTAGGTATGCCGATCCCGGTATCTATGAAGGCTATTTCGACATATTTTTCATCTTTGGTCAGATAGGTCTCAATGGTGAGCGTTCCTCCTTTAGGCATAGCGTCTGAGGCATTCATCATTAGGTTTAGGAATACTTGTTTGATTTTATCTCTGTCCAGTTTGATCAAAGGAATTTCCGTTGAGAATTTTTTTAGTGACTTTTATATTATGGAATGAAACCTGATCTTGGACAAGATCTTTAGTTTGATTGAGAATATCATTGACTTCTATATATGCTTTCTGGGGAGGATTCTGCCTGGAGAACTCAAGCAGCCCTTTCACGATCTGACTACACCTGGAAGTCTCTTCTGCAATAAGGTCCAGGCTCTCGAAAAAAGCATGGTTTTTATCGGTTTTTTCCAGCATGAGATGCGTGTTGATAAGAATAGAGGTTAAGGGGTTGTTGATCTCATGGGCGACTCCTGATGCCATTTTCCCCAGAGAAGCCAATTTTTCCGATTGTATCAATGAATCCTGAGTTTCCTGAAGTTCTCTGGTTCTTTCTTCAACTCTCTTTTCAAGCGTTTTTCCCCATTGGAGCAGCTTATCATTGGCTTTCCTCAAGTTCTCTGTCATCTGGTTAAATGATTGTGCTAATTGTCCCACTTCATCCTGAAGGTCGATCTCGACTTTATGGCTGAGATCTCCCTGGGCGATTTCTTGGGTGGCATGGAGCATTTTTTTCAGCGGGTGTATTATGATGGTCGAGGTTGTAAAGGACATCATAGCCAGAAGTAAGACGACACAGAGAAAAGCGATTCCGGTAAATGTAACCATGACTTGTTTCTTAGGTCTATATAGGGTTTCTCCAGCATTCCTACATAAAGAATTCCGATTATATTATTCTCGATGTCCATTATCGGTTCATAGGCAGAGATATACCAATCATTGACTACAAAGGCTCCCAAGGAAATAACCACTAAATAACTTAGGAGGAACTTTGCCCTAAGCGGCAAGTTCAGGAACTGCACTGCTAATTTTGAAGAAGATAAAGAAGTAAGAAATTTCTGTTTCTGCATCTTTTCTATACTTTGTAGTTTTTAATGAAATTGAAAAAGTCAATTTCATCCGCATCCAAGCCAAATTTATATACATACTGAGAGGCGAGTCTGGAGGCGAAAATGGCTTTTAAATAGGATTCGGGAACCCGCTTCATGATTTTTTCTATGCCTACTTTCTGAACCAATATAGGGGGGCAATAATATTCTATTACTGATCTGAATAGATCTTTATTGGAAGGAAGATCTGAGATATAGATGGAATCGCCGATGGAATTGATCTTGTTACTGATTATATCAGTAAGAACGGAGCGGTAAATTTTCTTTCTTTGATTTTCCAACCAAATTATTTCGAATTCCTGAGCAGCATTTTCTCTTATTATTTGAAGTATTTCTTTGACGTATTGTTTCCTGAAGTCAGGTATTTTTCCGTCTTTTATGCACATCCATTCGGCGAATTCTTCATCGGTGAGAGCCAAGCTGGCAAATACTTCTAAAGAGGAGGAGGTGACGCCTCCTTTATTTGCAGAAGCATCCTTATAAAGAATGATTCCCTTTTCTTCCAATCTCAGTCTGGCTTGTTGGGTGATGAACAGATTGGCGCCCTCTACAATATACTTAAACCTGGGGATACCGTTTTCATCTATGAAGATCTTCCAATTATTTATATTGATTGATTCAGGGCGGCCGCCGCAGGGTACAAAAAGATCGGCTTTAAACAGGGGATGAAGATGAAAGGTATTTCTGAATTCCAGCCCTTTTAAGATTTTTTCACCGTTGGGAAGCTGTATGTCATGTTCATTAAGGGTTACCAAAAAGCCTTGAGGAGATAGCCGTGATTTTGGATAATTCTCTACCATTTTTCTGACTTTAGCCAGTTTGTACAATTCCTTTCTATCCAGGCCCTTAGGGTCGTAAAGAACTCCAGAACCGTCGATCAGAGCTATAATTTTGTCTTTAGAAATGAGTATTTCATTGCTTCCCAGGTCTCCATCTGGTCCTCCGGTCATAACCTTTGTGATGCTGCTTTCAGAGATACCGACTTTTTTCAGGATATTGATGACATATTGATGGACTGAATTGGTGGTCATCCCATAGAGATCATGAGGGATTCCTCCTAAAACTACAGGTTTTCCGGTTGAAAAAGCTTGCCAGTAAGGATAACGTAATGCTCTAGCCCGAAGTGCGGCCCATTCCATTAATTCTGCTGTTCCTTCATCCGGGCCCAAAAATAAGATTACATCTTTATTATGATAATCCAGGATCTTTTCATTGGGCAGCATGAGATCCAACAGTCCGTTCACATATTTTTTAAAAGCGGTTTCGGATTTGTCCTGGTAGCCCCAACGTAGGAGAATTGCTCCTTTTGAACCACCCTCGGGAATATCCTTGTTTTTTTTCTGCTGTGTAAATGCCAGATTATAATTTTCGTCAAAAATAAAATCTGAATTATTGAGGTAATTCTGGTAGTTGGCAGACCGAACAATTCGAATCCCGCCGCGGGCTATTTCTCTAAACCGAATGTGAAAACCGCGAAATTCGATTCCTAGGATGTGTATAATACTGAATGGTTTTTCCGGATAATCAATTGGATTAAGAAAAGCAGGATCATACATAAATGCCAGAGAGGTTTTTTCTCTTTTATAAAAATTGGTTTTCTGAATGATCTCGATAAAATGGAGAACCGAAAGAAAAACATTCTTGTAGATCTCAACGGAAATATTGCGTCTGATATCTTCTTTGAGTTTATTTGACTGCCCGGCGATACTGTGATTTTTATGCTCAGGATTAAACTTTTTATCGAACAATTTGAATGCATTTTTTACATAAGTGCTGTTTTCAATCAGAGCATCCCAAACCCGGCTCTCATCATAGGTTTCTTTAGCCAGGCGTGTTTTAAGATTTCTTAAGATCCCCAGTAATTCCGGACAATCCTTCAGTTCTTCAGACAATTTGATATATTCCTCGTTATAGCGGCTCAGGAATTGGATAATATAGCTCCAGGCAGCCACACCAAAGACGGTTTCCTGGGCATTGAGTTTCCCCTCGCGGAAAAGGGTCATAAGAGGGGATTCCGGAATCACATAGACCAGACTGATATCCTCTATGATATTTTGCAGCAAGTCTTCATTTTCTATCTTGTCTAAATAAAAAGCATATACTGTTTTGCCATTGGCGAATTGTTCCTGGTATTTCCGGTTGGTAACCAGATTATGGGAATTAAAAACATCAGACACATCAGTAAAAAAGCGGGACCTGGAATCCTGATTGGTGGCGACCATGATCCGGGTTTCGTTGGTCTGTTCTTTTACGCTGACATCTATTAAAGGGGTTTCCCAACCGAATGATCTGGTGATAATATCTTGGTATCTCCTAAGTGTGACGGATGTGGTGTTTTTCAAAAAGTTTTGACAGGATATCTTTTCTAGATCGGTCTCTTCCAGCAGCAAGGCATCTGTTTTAAATATTGGCGTGTAGACAATATACATTCGCAGGTGGTCGGTGCCATAGGCCTTTCCGATGGTTCTGTATGATTGGATTCTGAAATTCGGATATTTGGTCTCGATTCTTCTTTCTAACTCGATCGCCCGGTTGTGATGATCATCAACCAGATAGGTAGCTCCATCTTTTGATTCTGTGAACAGGTCGATCGTAAGTTGATCTTCTTTACGGGTGGCGGCCAGAACTTCCGCAGCTTGGATTGCTGCAATATGGTTGGCTATCGTTTTAACGGATGTAGTACGGAAATAATATTCTGCCATTCCTAATCCTGTGCAGAACCAGTCGATTTTATTTCTGATGGATTCAGGAGTGAAAGTGTTAAGTTTGAGAATGATTTTTTCTATTTCTTTCAATTGGTTTTCGTCAAGAACTGCATTCTTAGCGATTTCTTTTAAGCTTTTCATAATAAATGCCTCCTTAAATTAAAAAAATTGAATGATATATTTTATAAAAATTAATCAATTTCCATTTCTATGGTTTCAAGAAGAAGTTCGGTTCCCGATAAAGTCTTTAGATCTGATGAGCCGCAGTGATCACATATAAACACATAGTCATCTTTGATCATTTTCTTTTTACAACGTTGACATTGGACTTTTAGCGGAACTGTTTCTGTTTTTAGTTCTGCCGTATTGGCGATAGTATCTTTTTTGTAGATGTCAAATGCTGAAGCCAACAATTCCGGAACTACACCGGAAAGAACGCCTACTTGAAGCTTTACTCGTGTGATCTTCCTGGCTTTTTTTTCGCTGGCTTTTTCTTCAAGCAGTTCAAAAAGATTGGCTACGATAGATAGTTCATGCATATTTACTCCTGAGTTCATTCAGCGAAACAAGGAGAAAATTGACAATCTCTTCTAATCCTGATCCCTGGACTGCGGAGGTAACAAAAGTTTTAAGGTTGGGATTAACCTCCTTGGCTTCTTTGATGGCACGGTTGATATCAAAGGACAGAGGAGGAACCAGATCCGCTTTGGTTATTATTAGACCTTGTGACGTTGTGAAGGCTTTAGGGTATTTTTTTGGTTTGTCGTCCCCCTCAGGGGTGGAAAGAAGGACGAAACGCAGGCTTTCACCCAGGTCAAAGCTGGCCGGGCAAACCAGATTTCCCACATTCTCTATGAATAAAAAATCCAATTCCTGCGGCAGCTTAGAAAAAAGCTTGCCGATCATTTTTGCTTCAAGATGACAAGCTCCATTGGTTATTATTTGCCAGGCAGGAATACCTTTGGCCCTGATTCTTTCCGCATCTCTTTCAGTTTCAATATCTCCTTCTATGACAGCTATTTTATAATCAGGACGCAACCTGTCTGCTAAATATTCCAGAAGTGTAGTTTTTCCCGCTCCGGGCGAACTCATAAGATTAACTGTCAGTACTCCCCTTTGTGAGAGTATATTCCTAATCTCTTCAGCGATTTTTTGATTGGTTCCCAGGAGGTCTTTTAATACGAGTACTTCTTTTTTTTTCATCACCTTGGTCTCCGCTTAATATTTTTTTTTAAAAGCGATGATCTCGGGGAAAGTTTGTTCTGTTTCTGGTTTTAATCCTTCTCCCAAATTATACAGCTTTTTTGATTCTTCGGCTACAATCTTGATATCTGAGGAAACATGCCACCCCATTTGTTTTCCAATTGCAATGGCTTGGGCGATAGACAGTCCCATTACCAGAGTTTTTTTCATGCTTACAATGTTTTAGGTTTCAGGTGGTTTAGGAAGGCAGACGGTAAAGGTTGACCCTATTTCCTCCTGGCTTTCCACTTCGATATTCCCTTTGTGCATGTCAACGATTTTTTTTGCGATCGATAATCCTAAACCCGATCCTTTGCCTTTTTTACCCGTTCTGCTGACTTGATAGAATTGATCAAAAATTAAGGGAAGGTGTTCCTTGGGAATGCCTATCCCTGTATCTTTGATTGAAGTGGCAATACAATCTTCTTTTTCTTCGATCTCTATTTTTATACTTCCTTCCGGTTTATTATATTTGAGGGCATTATGGATCAGATTGGAAAAGACCTGTTCGAGGCTCTCTTTGTCTCCCAAGACCTGATCATTGCCTTTCTTAGGCAAGACATCTACAGAAATTCCGGTTTTTTCAGCCTGGGGGCGAATAAACTCAACTATTTTTTCAACGATAGCTCCGATAGAGATGGTTTTTTCTTTTTCCATAATCTTTCCACTGTTTAATCGGGCTATGTCCAGCCAATCATTGATCAATTCGAGGAGTCCTTCCAGTCTATCATTTGCTTTAATGAGCATTTCTTTCTGTTTTGGAGCGATCTCACCTACTATGCCTCCCAGGATGACCTCAAAATACTGCCCTATGGTAACAAGAGGGCTGCGCAACTGGTGGGTAACCATGGTTATAAAGTTTTCTTCGATGAGTTTTTTCTCTTTACGTAAGGATTCCGCTTCTTTGATAAGATTTCTTCGCTCCAATCCGCGTTTGATGATTATTCGCAGTTCTTCCGGTGTAAAAGGTTTGGGTAAGAAATCATAAGCGCCTTTTTTCATGGCTTCCACGGCAGATTCGACCGTAGCATAGCCAGTGATAACGATCGGGATTATTTCCGGATCAATATCTTTTACCTTTTCCAGTACTTCCAATCCGCCAATCCCAGGCATTTTCAGATCGATGAGTACAAATTCCGGACGCCATTCCTCTAATTTCTTTAAGCCTTCCATCCCGTTTTCAGCTGTGTCGATCAGATACCCGTCTTTTTTTAAGATTAAACTACAGGAATCTCGCATAGATTCTTCATCATCGATAATGAGTACTTTTAGTTTTTCTTCCATTTTTGCTCGACCTTAAATCAGTTTGTTCAGGTTTTTGCATCACCCTAAAATTAAAGCGTAACTATTCAGCAAGCTGTCTTTATAACCATAACCCATTTGTTAATTTGATTATATATCTAACAAATCTTACTTCAAACAGATATAAATTCGTATTTTACTTTAAAAGCCCTTCTATTTCAGCAAATATTTGTTTATCGGAAAAATGTCTGGCTGTGGCAGCAGAAGATGGGCAGGCGGCAACACAGGTTCCGCATCCTTTACAAAGGGCTTCATTGACTTCTGAGACACCTTTTTCTTCATTAAAGGTGACCGCACCATAGGGGCAAAGAAAGTTGCAGAGCTTGCAGCCCGAACATAATTCCGGGTCGACATATGCCTGAATAGGTTCAACGTCGATCTCTCTTTTTGCTATGTTGGCCAAGATCCGGGCAGCAGCAGAACTGGCTTGTGCGACTGTGTCGGGAATGTCTTTTGGCCCCTGGCAGCACCCGGCGATGTAGACACCATCGGTAGAGGTTGCGGTTGGATCAAGCTTAGGGTGTCTTTCCAGGTAGAAACCGTCGGGACTGCAGTTCATTGAGAATAACCTTCTGATATTTTCCGAATCTGGTTGGGGCTCCAACGCATTGCATAGAATGACCATGTCCACAGGAATTTCCCGGAATTTTTTGGCGAGAGTATCTTCACACCGAATGATCAGGGGACGATCACCATTGAGTGAATGACCGCATTTTATGACTTCGGCGACTTTTCCCCTAATAATATTAACGTCTTCTTCTAATATACGGGAATAAAACTCTTCATATCCTTTTCCGAAAGCTCTCATGTCAATATAAAACTGATAAACCTCTGCTGAGCTTCTGTCCTTGATCAAATGAGCGAATTTTAACGCATACATACAGCAAACCCTGGAACAATAGGAATGATAGCGGATATCCCGAGAACCAACGCAGTGTATTATACCAATGGCCCGCGGTTCCTTTCCATCTTTCATAAGGATATTTCCACCGGTGGGGCCCGTAGCATTTACCAGTCTCTCGAATTCAAGGCTGGTGTAGACCTCATCAAAAACTCCATATCCATAAGGGACAAGAGCGTCATTTTTAAGGTTGTTGAATCCGGTAGTGATAAGAACTTGACCGACCTCGATTTCAGTGATCTTATCCTGCATATTGTGATTGATAGCCTTGGCTTCACATACTGCTTCACAGGCGTGGCATTCGATGCAAATTCCACAGTTTAAACAACGGGAAGCTTCCTGTACAGCTTGTTCTTCTGAATATCCTAATTCCACTTCCTCAAAAGAATGTTTCCGTTCTGCTGGGGCCAATTCAGGCATTTTGATCCTTTCGGCTTTGGGAGTGTCTTTAAAGGCCGGAGCATACCTGTGAGGCCGGCTGTTTTCATCTCTGGGTGGAATAGTATGGACCCGCTTAGTAGAAAAATTTTCAAGAGGTTCGCTGTCTAGGTATTTCCGGATGGCTTCAGCGGCTCTCTTACCGTCTGCCATAGCTGTTATGACGGCATCAGGGCCATGAGCGGCGTCTCCGCCGGCAAACACTCCCTTTATATTGGTTTCTAAAGTTTCGGGATTTATATCAAAGGTGTCCCATTTGGTCAAATTGAAATCTCCAGCTTTGGTTACGAGATCAACCTCAGGGGATTGACTGACAGCCATAATGATGTTGTTGAATTCAAGCTCGTGCTTACTGCCCTCGATAGGAACAGGTCGGCGCCTCCCGCTGGAATCAGGCTCACCAAGTTCCATTTTTATGCATTTAATCCCGGTGACTGATCCCTTGTCTCCCAGGACTTCGATCGGGGCTATAAGGTATTCAATTTTTATGCCCTCTTCCTCGGCTGCAATGATCTCAGCTTCTTCCGCCGGCATTTCTTTGCGTGTTCTCCTATAGAGGATCATGACTTCTTCGGCACCAAACCGCAAGGCGGTTCGGGCAGCGTCAATAGCTGTATTTCCTCCACCGATAACAGCTACCCGGCTGCCTACAGGTTGAGGATTTTTTAAGCGGATATTTCGCAGATAATCCACTCCGTGGTAAACCCCTTCAAGGGATTCTTCACCGGGAACACCCATTTTTAAGCTGTGATGCGCACCAGTGGCAAGGAATATGGCTTTATAATCCTTATTGAACAAGTCCTGTATAGTGAAATCTTTTCCTAGCGCTTTTCCGGTCTGGATAGATACTCCCATCTTTTTAATGTATTCGATCTCCATATTAAGTATTTTCTCGGGCAGCCGGTATTCGGGAATTCCGACGGCCAGCATCCCTCCGGCTACAGGGAGTTTTTCGTAAATATCCGGCTTAAATCCCTTTAAGGCCAGATCATGGGCACATACCAAACCAGCCGGCCCTGATCCGATGATAGCGATTTTTTCTTTTTTGGAAATGTCGATCTGGGGAGGTTCAGGTACACCTAAATTTTCCAGTTCCCAATCGATCACAAAACGCTTGAGATTTTTTATGGCAATAGGTTTATCTACGAATTGACGGTTGCATTCAGATTCACAAGGATGGAAGCAAACCCGACCGCAAACAGCCGGAAGGGCATTATGTTTTCGAATCAATCGGGAGGCTTCTTCAAATCTGCCGGCAGCTATAAGGCCTACATATCCAGCCGCCTCCTGTCCTATCGGACAGGTTTCCCGGCAGGGAGGGCGGTCTTCTTTATCGATAATATAGGTATTGGGGATCGCTTGAGGGAAAGTTTTATATATTGCCGAACGGTTGCTTAGGTTTTCTTCAAAAGGATTGGGGACTTTTACCGGGCATACTTTGGAACATTCACCGCAGGAAGTGCA
>CAZLBV010000169.1:0-7598 GCA_964557845.1 uncultured Eubacteriales bacterium
ATCATCCAGGTGGAGGATACGCAGCCGGCTTCCCGGTTTGTTTATCTCCGACAGGTGCTGTGATTCAGGAAGAGGAATTTTCTGGCCTTGGGCGGGAATAACATGTCCATGAGGATCCCAGGCAGGATATCCTAATTCATCATCCAGGTGCTCCATTTCTTCTTCTGTCATCTTGTGCTCAAGACGGTCGGCTTCAGCATGTACATTTTCAAGAGGGATCCCCCTGCGGTCTACTAAATAGCGTTCCCAGAGACGGTGGGCCCGGATCAGCTCGCGGGCGCGGGCTTCTCCACTTTTGGTCAGGCGAATGATTCCTTGATCGTTTTCTTCCGCCCAGTCGGTGGCTATAAGTCCTTGCGCCACTTCCTCTGATAGAGCTTCCGGAAGTCCCACTGTTCGGGCCAGATCCTTTCTGTCCCAGGCATGTCCTGATTCATTGAGTGCATAAGCTGCTTTAAGTGCATCTTCTGCTTCTATTATTTGGCCGTTTATTCTAGGTAAAGAGCTTGAGGATTCGGCTTTTTTTCTTCGCAGCCGCCACAATGTCTGGATCCATAGGACTCCCAGCAGTAAAGAAAGGAACGGCCAGAACCAATTGAAAAATTCCGACATTTTATTTTCTTTATTATCTTATTTTTGTGAGTGTATTACCAATTTATTGTCGTTTCAATCCAAAATTTTAGACTATCACATCTTAAATAGAAGGGTCAATAAGACTCAAGGGAAGGAATGTCAGATCTCTATTTTTCGTTGAAACTCAAAATAGATGTGATCTGCTTTTTTAGATCAGGATAAATATAAAACGATTTAATTGAGAAAAATCATTCGGCTATGCCGATAACACCACAGGCTACCCTAGCGCCGGCATTTCCAGAAGGTTGTGATGTGAAATCATCTTCTCCAGCATGAATGACTATGGCTAAACCTATGATTGAGTGAGGCCCGCTGAAAGATATAAATGTATCGATCCGTTCGTAATGGGCTTTGCCTTCTTCGTCAGCATCCAAATTTCCTAAGTCTCCTACGTGTCTGGTGATGTCATCCGGAGCGCCGTGTTCAGTATTGTCCGGATTAAAATGACCTCCGGCAGAAGTCGCGTCCGGAGTAGAACAATCGCCATACTCATGAATATGGAATCCGTGTTTTCCAGGAGTCAAACCTTGGATATCGGCGACAATCTGGATACCTGTATCGATTTTAGTAAAGGTGACTATCCCATGGGCTTCATTCCCCTCAGTAGGATGGATCACAGCAATGGCATTGGTTATGTCACTTTCTTCATTAACCGGAATGATCTCTTCCATAGGTGCTTCCTGACTACACCCAGTCCATGCCAGGAGGGCAAAAATCATTAAAACTGTGGTTAGATAAAGTTTAACCTTCATTTTTTCTCCTTCTATTATAAATTCTTCTAAATAAAAATAAATGCAGATTATTTTATTTCCGAGAATAGCCAATCTTTGTCTTTGGCTTTACTATGGCAGTCGATACATCCCTGGACTTTTCCGGCAGCATCAACACTCCCGTCAGCACCATATTTAGCCCAGAACCAATCCCCACCTTCAGGATTGAAATCCGCCGCTTTATACATAGGCGTGATAGCCATAAGAGTCTCTTTGTCTTCTCCATAGTTTTCCTTTACGATGATAGATCCGGTTGGCATAGGAAGCGTTTTGTTTTGAATAGCTTGAAAAGCCGTATCATTAACATACATTTTTAGATACGCACCGTGAGGACTTTGTCCAGGATAGATGCCTTCATAACCTGGCCAGTGTTTCCATTCCGTGTATGGATCAGTTTTTGAGATATAAATCCAGAATTGTTCTCCATCTGTGGTAGGCATCTTTTCTTGTGCGATCATCCAAAACACAGAAAAAGCTATTAGAAAAATAATGCTGTAAGTAAATCCTTTTTTCATTTCATCCTCCTTCAAAAGAAATTCTAGACTTTGAAGATCCGCAAAATACTCACCATAAAAGAAAGCAATAAACATGCCAAATAATTTTGAAAAGATATTTATGGAACATCTCAGTGAGCGTGAAACTTTACCGATGAAATTTCCTATTTGATGAGACTATGTCTAATTGTGAGATACATTTTCATTTGGTTGGTGGTCTGTTCAGTTTTTTTGGGGAAACAAACATGTGATGCTCACTCAAAGAAAATGAATCGGTAGACCTTACTTATTTACTAATTGAGTGTGATCCATCGGGGAAGAGAAGAGAGTTTTCTATTTATTGGCATAGAAATTGCTGAATATTAGATATCTCAATGACTTTAAAAAGGCATTATAAGGAATGAATGATGAACTCATCAGTACTCAGTATGTCGCATAAGACAAAAAAAATATTATTGTTGATAACAGGTATTCTGGGGGCTTTGGTGGTTATATTGTTATTGATCTATATTTTTACTCCGTCGGGAAAAATGCTGTTTAAAGCTGTTAAAAGCGGTTTGATATTCCATCCTAACGCCTATTCTGCAGCTCTGTTTCCTCAAGAAAATATAAATCCCAGGATCGAAAAAATAAATCTTCCACCTGGGTTCAGGATAGAAATATTTGCTGATAATGTAAAAAATGCCCGATCTTTAGCGTTGAGCGATGAGGGAACTGTATTCGTAGGAACCCGTAAAGATGATAAAGTCTATGCCCTAAAAGATACTAATGGTGACTTCGGGGCTGATGAAATCATCACGATCGCTGAGGGTTTAACCATGCCAAATGGTGTAGCTGTAAAGGATGGAAATCTCTACGTGGCGGAAATGTCACGGATCTTGCGGTTTAATGATATAGATGAAAATCTCAAGAATCCGCCCGATCCTGAGGTTGTTTTCAATGAATTCCCAGAGGAAAAACATCACGGCTGGAAGTTTATTGCTTTTGGTCCGGATGGAAGGCTGTATGTCCCCATTGGGGCTCCATGTAACATATGTGACCGGGGAGATCCTTTTGCTTCAATCACCCGGATGAATGCTGGTAAAACCGGATTTGAGATATTTGCACGAGGCGTTAGAAATACTGTTGGTTTTGACTGGCATCCGGAAACAGGGGTTCTCTGGTTTACCGACAACGGCAGGGATTGGATGGGTGATGATAACCCCCCTGATGAGTTGAACAGTGCTCCAAGAGCTGGATTGCATTTCGGTTATCCTTACTGCCATGGTAAAGGTATACCAGATCCTGAATACGGTAATATAGATTGCAGCCGGTATCAGAATCCAGAGATAGAGCTGGGACCGCATGTGGCTGCTTTAGGCATGAGATTTTACACCGGCAGTATGTTTCCCGATAAATATCGAAATAATATTTTTATTTCTGAACATGGTTCCTGGAACCGGACTGTTCCCATCGGATACCGGATAACATTGGTTACCCTTGAAGAGAACCGGGCTGTCAAATATGAAGTTTTTGCTGACGGATGGCGGGCTCAAGGAGAAACGTGGGGGCGGCCGGTTGATGTTCTGGTTTTCTCTGATGGATCACTGCTTGTCTCAGATGATATGTCTGGTACGATCTATCGTATTACCTATCAGGAATAATGAAAATGTAAGGAGAAATATAATGATGAAAGGATTTGTAAGAGTCGGCCTGTATGTATTTATTGTTATTCTTCCGTTGGTGCTGGCATTAATTTTTGCTCATTCAGAAGGAAATTTTTTCAGAAATCTTGGTCTGGGAGTTGCGCTCATGGGTATAACCATTCTGGCTTTGCAGACTCTTTTAGCTTCACGTTTTAAATGGATAAACAAAACTTTTGGTTTTGACGTTGTTATTCGTTACCACCGGAATATTGCCATTTTTGCCTGTTTTCTCCTTATCTTTCATCCATTGTTTCTTATTTTAGGGGGGGCCGGATGGAGCCTTATTTATAAAGGGAATTTGTTTGTTTGGTTGGGAAAAGCAGCTCTGGTATTGGTTATCCTTAATGTATTATTGAGTATTTATCAAAACCGGATGAAGCTAAAATTTGAGAGCTGGAGGAATCTTCATGATATATTAGGGCCAATTCTTTTGGTGCTGGCGTTTGTCCATAGCTGGTATGTGGGAGATGATCTTCAGATCGTTCCCTTGCGTATTCTGTGGATAATACTTCTAGGAACTGCAGTAATTGTTTTTATTTATCACCGGATTATCAGACCGTGGGTCTTAAGCCGGAATCCATATAATGTGACAGAGGTAAATCAGGAGGCCGATAAGGTTTGGACTATAAAACTTTCTCCGCCGGCGGGGAAAAAGATTTTTGATTATTTTCCCGGTCAATTTCAATTCATTAAATTTTTGAGGGGACGGGGTCTTCCGGAAGAAGAACATCACTGGACCATCTCATCCAGCCCCAGCCAAAAAAATTATCTGAGTTCAACTATTAAAGAATTGGGAGATTTCACATCCACTATTGGGAAAACTGAGCTTGGGGACAAGGCGGTCGTTCATGCTCCTTTTGGCCGGTTTTCCTATCTTTTCCATCCAAAAGAAAAAGATCTGGTATTTATTGCAGGTGGGATAGGGATTACACCAGTGATGTCAATGCTCAGATTCATGCGCGACAATAAAGAAAAAATTCCGGTAACTTTATTATATGGGAACCCGGATGAAGATTCTATTGTGTTTAAAGAAGAACTGCGGTCGATCGAACAGGGAGAATATCCCTCTTTGAAATTGATTCATGTTCTCCAAGATCCTGCCGATGATTGGGCAGGAGAGAGGGGCTTTATCGATCGAGAAAAGATCGAAAAATACTGTGGGAAAAACTTATCGGATAAAGGCTTTTATATTGTCGGTCCTCCCGCTTTGATCGAAAAAAGCATACAAAATCTTCATTCTTTGGGCGTTAACGACAGCCAAATTCACCTGGAAATGTTTTCATTTTTGGATTGAGAGGAGGAGAAGTGAGAAGAAAATCTCTTAAAAAAACGACTATTTTGGTTGTTTTGATATTATTATTTATGGTTTTTCTCTGGGCTTTGATGAGGTCTGCTTCTTCTTCGGCCGCTCATGAGCATACATACTCCCTGATTGGTCAAGGGCCACTGCTTGAGATAGTGCAGTCGATATAATTAGTCCAGGCAGCTTTGATACCTCGGATTACCGATCTGTAAATTTAAATTCATGAATAATCCAGGTTATTTATTCCGCTTCAATCTCTTTTTGGTTCTCCCATAATCCGTGGATATTACAGTAACTGGAAGCGAGGATAGTACCGGATTTGTCTGTTTTAAAACTAAGTACAGCTTGGTGATGGGTGTAGACTGTGCTGGTATCCGGCCCTTCGGTAGACTCCCCATGGGCGGTGAATTCTGCTGTTCCGATGTGATAGGGGAATTTTCCTCCTTCCGGTTGGAAATAAATAGAGATCCAACGGATATGGTGTTCGGTTTTGTTGGGATGCGCCACCTCTTTTCCTATGGTGACTTTGACATCAAAAAATTCTCCCTTTTTCACTTTATCCGGAGCTTCGATCACAGGGACATGTTTTTCTTCCTTCCAGTTCGCTGATTTGAATAATTCCTTGAATTCTGTCATTTTTTCCTCCTTTAAGATTACTAGGTATGCTTTTTATTTATTACAATTTTATAAATTGACTTTTGTCGGCACCGCATACCGGGCAAACCCAGTCATCGGGCAGATCTTCAAATTTCGTTTTAGGATCAATGCCGCTGTCCGGGTCTCCTTTTTCTTCCTCATACACATAGCCACAAACTTGACATTCCCATTTTTCCATTATTATTCTCCTAGTTTAATAAAATTCTTCTAAAATTCCTTCTAAATCTTTATTTTCTCGTTTTCTCTTGAACAAAGGTTCCTTATCCTTATCCAATCCAGTTTGTTCTTCATAGGTTTTCCTTCGGCTTTGGAAAATGATTCCTATCGGAATTTTGTCACCCCATTCCAGAGCTTTTTGAAAGGCTGCTTCCCGGTCAAAGGGATCATAGGGTTCGTCTTCCAGCCGGTACACTCTTTTTGCATACCAATCATAGGTATTGACCTTATTGAAAGAAACACAGGGCTGCAGAATTTCCAAAAGAGAAAAACCCTTATTCTTAACGGATTTTATCATAAGATCCTTTAAATGTTCCATCTCTTTAGCGTATCCCCGAGCTACAAAGCTGCATTTGCTGGCAACAGCTAGGGCCAACGGCCTTTCAGGACAAAGGACGTTTCCTTCAGGAGTGGTTCCGGTCACTATGTTTTCATCAGAAGTGGGGGAAGGTTGTCCCTTAGTCAATCCATATATTTGATTGTTATGGACAAAATAAGTCATATCGATATTTCTTCGCATAGCATGAATAAAATGATTCCCTCCTTCAGCATAGCCGTCTCCATCACCACCGTCAGCGATCACAATAAGATCGTGATTGGCGATCTTGGCTCCGGTGGCTACCGGTAAGGTTCTCCCATGCAGTCCGTTAAAGGTATTGCAAAGTAAATAATGCGGCAGCTTGGCAGCCTGTCCTATCCCTGAAACCATTAGTATTTCCTCTGGTTTGCGGTCCATTTCCGCCAGAGCCTTTTTCCATGCATTCAATATGCCGAAATTACCGCATCCCGGGCACCAGGCAATGGGATCACTGCTGTTAAAACTTTCTATCTTTGTCATTTTGATCACCTCTTTTTTTCTATAAGCTGGACCAATTCCTGTGGTGAAAAGGGACGTCCATCATATTTAAGCAGCCTTTTTTCGATAGATATTCCTGTCTCCATTCTTAAAAATTTGGAGAATTGACTGGTGGCGTTGTTTTCTACGGTAATTAGATCAGCCTTTTCTTTTATCTCAGGAGGGAAGCTATCTTCCCGCATGGGATATATTTCACTGAAATGGATATATCCGATATTAAAATCTTTTTTTCGAAGCTGTTGAACAGCTTCCTCCACCACTCCTAAGGTAGATCCCCAGCAAACTACATACTGTTTGGCTTTTTTATCAGGAAATATTTTAGGAAGGAACATTTCTTTTTTCAATCCTTTCATTTTTTTCAGTCGCTTATTCACCATATTTCGACGGACTTCCGCGCTTTCTGTGATATGGCCTTCCTCAGTATGTTCGTCACTATCCGCATATAGAACCTGATCGGGGGTTCCGGGAAGGATTCGTGGCGAGATCCCTGATTTAGTGAGCTTATATCTTTTATATTGATATGGGGAAATGACCTCCAAATCCTTGCCGGAAATGATACTCTGAGGGTCGTTGTATTTTATGTCCAGCTTAAAGGGCTCCACTGTCCAAGATGAATCATTAAGATATTGATCTCCCAGAACAAATACAGGAATTTGGTATTTTTCTGCTAAATAGAAGGACTTGATGATAAGATGAAATGCTTCATCCGGGGAGGATGGAGCAAAGATGACCCGAGGGAATTCACCATGACCGCAGTGGGCAACAAATAGAAGATCGGCCTGTTCGGTTCTGGTAGGAAGTCCGGTAGCCGGGGCGGGCCGCTGGCAGTCAACGATAACTAGAGGAGTTTCTGTCATTCCTGCGAGACTGATCCCTTCGATCATAAGGGCCAGCCCTCCACCAGAGGTAGCTGTCATAGCTCTAGCACCGGCAAATGATGCCCCTATGGCCATATTGACCGCTGATATTTCATCTTCAGCCTGT
>CAZLBV010000170.1:0-13727 GCA_964557845.1 uncultured Eubacteriales bacterium
CTATCCCGCTGCTCGACCAGGCTGCGATAGACGCTGTTAGACAGTGGGTCTATGAGCCGATGGTCATCAACGGCCGCCCCAGAGGCGTTATCTTTACGGTCACAGTTACATTTAAACTTAAATGAGCCTTTTCCCGGAAAACCCGCATTTCCTGCTCAAATTAGATCATCCATCTGATCTAACGGGAAATGCGGGTTTGTTTTTCGTAAATTCATATCTAGATAGATTCATCGAATAAGGAGTGTTTCATGCCTTTGATCGAAATACATATATTGGAAGGCAGAACAGATGAACAGAAAAAAAATTAATGAAAGCCGTTACCGAAGCGGTCCATACATCCATACAGGCACCTTTACCCACTATAAGGGTATGGATCCATGAATTCTCCCCCCGGGAATATATGATCGCAGGAAAGCTCAAAGCCGACGAATAACAAAAAAACGTGGATGAGTGAATGGATGGATGAGTCATTGAATGAAACAAAATACCGAGAACCCAAACTTCCTGGATCATCAGCGGCCCGAGGTTGGTGCTTTTGCGAGGAGATGGCAGGTGAAAATGTAGTAGACTACCTTGAACCTGCCGCTCCGAAGTAAAAGTGCTGAGATCGGACAAAATTGCGATAGGCCTGGATTATTTGCGTGTCGAGGTTGGTTCAAATACAAGACGCCTTGAGTGTAGGCCGTATATGTAATACTGCGAACTCAGTGTGGGTATCAAAATCTAATGCGCATATACGAAATGACCTGGATCATTAGCGCGTCGAGGTTAGTCCAAACACAAGATGCCTCGAGTGAAGATGTATATGTAATACCTCGAACTCGGGGCAGCGAAGTGTTTGGGCTGAGATCGGCGCGCCCGAAGGGTGAAAGAGGCCGACATTAAAATTAAAAGTAAATAGAATTTTATTTTTATTTTGCCTTACTAAAAGTAATCATGTTCTAACTGAGAACTTTTATTGTGAGTCGGCCTATTTCACTAATGATTCAGGAACATTAATAATTCAGTTAGTGATTTGGACTCGGGCATCATGCGCCAAAGTATAATGACCATCCACGATCACCTGCTCTCCTTCTGTAATGCCTTCCAAGATCTCGGCATAATCTTCGTTTTCCAGACCAAGTGTCACATATTTCCATTTGGCCCATCCCTCTTCAACCGCAAAAACCAGTTTACGGCCTCCCCGGTCAAGGATCGCATCCTGGGGTACCATCAGCCTGTCTTTATAAATTTCCGCAATGATCTCGACTTCAGCATGCATACCTGGCTTGATCTTCTCCTCAGGATTAGCCATATCTATAAGAACGCTGCAGGTTTTTTCCTCAGGATTAACTACCGGACTTATGGCAGAGACCTTGCCTGTAAAGGTCTCACCAGGATAAGCACTGAATTTAAGCCTTGCTTCTCTACCAACCTTTATTCTTCCAACTTCACTTTCCAGTACTTTCGCTTTTATGCGGATATTGCTGATATTGACAAGGGTAAAAATTTCCTGACCGGCTGAGACATTTTCATGAGGGGAAACTTTAATATCGGTTATAATCCCGGGAAAGGGCGCTTTGATCTTGGTTTTATCCAGATTAAACCGGGCGTTTTTTACACTCACCTCTGTCTGGGTAAGATTTTTTGCGGCATCCCTCACCTCTTCTTTTTTTTCACCGGATTGGATCAAGGCAAATTCATAGTCACGGGAAGCCTTATCCAATTCATCTCTTGATAGGAGTCCTTTCTGGAAAAGGTCTTCAGCCTTCTCAAAAGCTTGTCTGGCATCAGATAAAACTTTTGAATTCTTGGAATTATCAGTGTTTTCATCTGTTGAAAACTGTCTATCCAGCAGAAGCTCAGAAAGCACCCTGAGGCGGTCAGCCTCACTTCTTTCAAGCTCCCATTGATACTTTCTATCATCAAGTTCAACTAGAACTTCACCACTTTTGACATGCTGGCTTTCTCTTACATTGATTTCATTGATGGTACCTGCAACCTCAGCGTGCATGGTCACTTTCATATTCGTCACAGCTTCTCCGGGAGAACGCAACAGCATGATCAAGTCCCCCCTTTTCACCGTATCAACTTTTACCGGAAGAGGAGAATCTGCAACCGTCTCCTCTTGAAATTCCTGACCAACAGATGCGATTTTTTCTGATGATTCCGGACTCTTCTTAATAACAAAAAAATAGGCGGCGACTCCGATAAAAATCACTATTAATATCATACTCAACAATTTCTTTGAAAAAACCATAGTTTTCCTCTCTCTGCTGTCTTTTAATTCCTAACATTAATTCTACTACATTTAAAAACTTGAATAAATATGAAAATGTTTCCTTTTCAAAGGTATTAATTTTCACTTAATTTAGTCAACGTTAGGCCGTGACCTAAGGAAAAATACCCGGGTAAAGATATTGGAAGCTTTCCACTCATGGGAGACTCACCAAAGATAGCCTGGACAGCTGCTTTTTGCGCCTGGTCAACATGCCTGTAAGCACAAATGTAAACCTGGACATCAGGAAATTGCATATAGAAATAAGGCGATCCGAAAGACACCACTACAACCGGACAATCATGGAAAGATAAATTTTTGATCAACTGAATATGTTTCTCATTTAGCCCGACACTCCCTTTCCAGGCTCTTAATCGCGAAAAAAGAGCAACCAGAATAATATCTGCCTCATTAGATGCAAGCAGAGCCTCATTGAGATACTCCTCGCCGGTAAAGGGATCGGCATAAAATTCCGTGGCTTTAGGACAGCGGTCTTTAACTTCTTCCACAAAAGTTTGCCCTGCAAAATATCCACCCGGATCACTGCTTAAAGAAAAGATCATGATGCTTTGTTCTTTATCCTTAATAGGCAATGTGTCTCCCAGATTTTTCACCAGAGTCATTGACCGGGAAAATGCCTCTTCTGCCTTTTGTACGCTTTCAGGAGCACCGATCATTCTATTGAGGGCTTCAAGATCCACTATAGCTTTCCTATGCAGTCCTAAGGAAGCCTTTGCCTTTAGAATTCTCCTGACCGCATTGTTTATTCTTTTCTCTGATATACGACCTTGCTTTACTGCTTCGGTAAGAGCTGTCATCACTTCACGAGGTTCAGGAGGTATCAGGATCATATCAACTCCGGAATTCACCGCCATTACAGCCGCCTCTTCTTGAGGATAGAGGCTGACTATACCTCCCATATCCATAGCATCGGTTACGATCAAACCCTGAAAACCCATTTCTACCCTAAGCAGTTCAGTCATTATGAGTTTTGATAGAGTCGCCGGCAGGTCAGGGGTTGGATCGAGCGCAGCCACTCTGAGATGAGCAGTCATTACTGCCTTAACTCCTGCTTCGATAGCTTTTTTAAACGGATACAACTCTACCCGGTCCAGTCTCTGTCTATCTCCGGATATAGTGGGAAGAACACTATGGGAATCCAAAGCTGTATCTCCGTGACCGGGAAAATGTTTAGCTGTAGCTATAAGTCCATATTCCTGACATCCTCTGATGAAAGCAGCCGCCAAATCACCTACCCTCTCAGGGTCTTCTCCCAGAGAGCGCACATTGATTATGGGGTTGTCGGGATTGATATTTACATCAACAACCGGTGCATAGGTCATATGTATTCCTATGGCTCTGGCCTCAACAGCAGTTATCTTTCCCATCTGATAAGCCAATTCATCAGAATCAGCCGCTCCGATGGACATCAAAGGAGGAAAAAGAGTGGCCCCCTCTATCTGATTTCCTAATCCCCGTTCCAGATCTGCTGCTATCAATAATGGGATTTCAACTCCATTCTGTAGAGAGTTGGTTAGATGGGCGGTTTCATAAACATCTCCTTGAAACAGAATAAATCCTCCTATTTTTTCCTCAAAAGCCAACTGTTTTAAATTATGAAGATACTCATCCCGGGAATTAAAAAAAGCACCGGTATACCGACAGCATATCAACTGGCCGATTTTTTCCTTAAGAGACAGGCTCTTAAGTTTTTTTTCAACCCATGCAGACTCCTTGGGTCCAAAAAACAGATCTGTCCTTAAAGGTTTCCTAAGACAAGAAACCATACTGCCGATAAGTAATAACAAACATAACAACAATATTTTCGTTATCATTCCCGTTAAATTCTTATTGATTATTTTCATAGTCAGCCTCACGCCTCATGATCCCACCGATATTTATACATGATAAATACACCTTCTATTTTCTTTCTTAAAGATATTGATTCATTTATATAGACGAATGATTATTTGGGAATTAATCACTCTTCACACCTTAATATTTCCGGATTATGTCAGTATGTATCTTAAAACAAACAAAGCTGAGAAAAAATAGACTATCCAGTGGACCTGCTTCCCCCGTCCGCTAATCAATTTAAGCAGGGAAAAAGAGATGAAACCAAAGGCGATCCCTTCTGTAATACTTAAAGTCAAAGGCATTATGACAATGGCAAGAAAAGCCGGAATGGCTTCACTTACATCATCCCAGTCAATATGGGTAATACATTTCATCATTAGAAAACCGACTATTATCAGAGGAGGAGCGATAACCGGGCGCAGCCTTAAGTCTCCAAAAATCATTTCTCCTCCTATCATCTCGGCCAGAGGACTGAAAAACAAAGCAACCAGAAAAAGGATCGAGGTGAATATATTGGCCAAACCGGTTCTGGCACCCTGGGCGATACCGGTTGCGCTTTCGATATAACTGGTGACAGTAGATGTGCCAAGTAGGGCTCCGCTTACTGTTCCCACTGCATCTGAGAACATAGCCTGGTTGGCTCGGGGAAGTTTGCCCTGTTTCAAAAAACCAGCCGGTCCGCTCACCCCGATCAATGTTCCCATGGTATCGAAAAGATCGATCAGAAAAAAAGTAAAAACCACGGTAATCAATCCAGTGCCAAAAGCCCCGGCGATATCAAGCTTGAACAAGGTGGGAGATAAACTGGGAGGGGGGGCTAAAATCCCTTGGTATTCCACTACTTTCAAAGGAATACCGATAACAGCCGTGGCAATAATTCCTATAAGAATAGCCCCTTTTATCCGTAACGCCATCAATGCCGAGGTTAGCAGCACACCAAATAACACCAGAACGACCGGGCGGCTTGTCAAATCGCCTAATCCGACCAAAACCCCAGGCGCATCCACTACGATCCCACCGTATTCCAATCCCACCAAAGCGATCAGCAGTCCTATTCCAACGGCGATGGCATTTTTAAGCGCCATGGGCACAACTTCCACCAATTTTCCCCAAACCCCCACAATGGATAAGACCAAAAACAAAATCCCGGAAATAAAAACTGCTCCTAAGGCGGTCTGCCATGAATATCCTAAGGTCCCACACACGATAACCGCAAAATATATATTCAATCCTACACCTGGAGCCAAAGCGATTGGATACCGGGCTATAAATCCCATCAATAGAGAAGCAATGGCACTTGATAGACAAGTTGCCACCATCACCGCTCCTGTATCCATACCGGCAATGGACAATACAGCAGGCTGCATGAAAATTATATAGGACATGGTCATAAAGGTAGTTGACCCCCCTATCGCCTCTGTCCGGATGTCGGTCTTATTTTCTTCCAGTTTGAAGAAACGGTTTAAGAAACCTATCATCAATCCTCCTAGACTTCAAATTTTATCAAAGATAAAACGTCCACATCAGGATGAGACTTTTTTATATTTTCAACTCCTTTTAAAAAACAAAGCTCTACCACGGCTCCAAATCCAACCGCTTTTCCTTTTAATTTCTGCACCAGATCGATGGCGCTGATGGTAGAAGAACCGGTGGCGATCAGATCATCAATAATAAATACTTTTTGCCCTGGTTTCACAGCATCTTTATGGATCTCAAAATACTCTATGGCATATTCATTGGGTGCTTTGATCTCAACGGTTTCTCTTGGAAGCTTTCCTTTTTTTCTAATAATGGCCATCCCCAATCCCAATTCATAGGCAACGGGAGCCCCAAACAGGAACCCTCTGGATTCAATAGAGATAATGATCTCTGCCTCTCTCTCTTTCGCCCAGGTGATCATTTGATCGACCACAAATTTAAAACAACCAGAATCCTCAACCAGGGGAGTAATATCTTTGAATCCGATCCCTGGTTTAGGAAAATCTTTCACTTCGCAAATCTTTTCTCTGACTTTAGTTATCATGAAACGCTCCTTTCTAAATATTCCTGATCTATCAACAAGCATTAATCCAATTTTTTTGTATAGACAGTATGAGTTGGAAAGGGTATCCCTATCCCTGCCTTATTGAGAGCATTATAGATCACATCCGTCGCCAGTATTTGAGTGTCATAAGCCTCTCCCCAATTTTCCACCCAGACACGGGCAACAAAATTTAGAGAGAAATCCGCCATCTCCAGAAACTGCACCACGGGTTCGGGTTCTTCGAGAACGGCATCTATTTTTTTCACAGCCTCTATAACCACCTGACGTACTTTTCCTGTATCAGAACCATAGACAACGCCAAAATTAACATTGACTCTGATTGTATTGTCCGGCTGAGTGAAATTTTTTATCTTGGCATTGGCAAGATTACCGTTGGGGATAAAGATCGTTTCATTATCATAGGTTCTCATCTTGGTGCTTCGCAAACCAATGTCTTGGATTATTCCCATCTCACCGGATTCAATCTCCACCTTATCTCCTACTTTGAAGGTCTTATCCAGTACCAGCTGGAGTCCCCCTATCATGTTAGTCAATGAATCTTTTACTGCAAAACTGATAGCTATACCGGCAATTCCGGCAGTTGCCAGCAGGGGGCTTATATTTACATCCCAGGCGCTGAAAATAAATATGACGCCAAGGATTAATACCGTGACCTTAAGGATCTTCTCAAGCAGCGGAATGATCCGGTCATCTGCAGTCGAATCTGTTTTTGAGGCCCATTCCTTCAGCCATCCTTTGGATAGATTATCGATTATTCTGATCACAAAAATACAAAGAAGGATAACTAAAATGGAATCGAGGATGTGACTGAATACTTCGGTGGTAAGCTCGAAAGATTTAAAACCTATTTTAAAACCGATCAATAAAACCAAATAGAAAATAAAAGATTTGACACTTTTGATGATAAGATCATCGGCAGTAGTCTTGGTTTTCCGTGTCAACGGCCTCAATATATTTTGGACAATAAATCTAGCAACAAATGCCACCATAATCGACACGATCACTATGAATAAAAAATTCAGATACTGATTCTCAAAAATAAAATTAAAAATGTTTTTTACGCTGTCCATTTTTCTCAACCTTTATAAAAATGATTCCATGGGATCATAAGTCCCGATCCCAGAATAGTTTCAGTTTCATTTTTTTATACATTATACCTTTCTGAAATGCAATTAAGTTTTGTCTTACCTTCACTCTTTTTTTTAATAGAAAATCCTCAAATTCATTGATATAGTTAAGGATGATATCATTAAGGCTCGCTTATATACAAATAGGATAAAAGTGAAAAAACATTTCCATTTTGAATCAAAGAAAAAAACATATGCAACATACTCAGAGCAGGAGACTTTTGAACTCGGCCAATCCCTGGGAGAATATCTCAAAGGAGACGAAGTAATACTTTTGATCGGTGAGTTAGGAGCAGGGAAAACGGTCTTCACCAAAGGTATCGCTGCTGGTCTTCAGGTTGAAGATGTCAATCAGGTATGCAGCCCCTCATTTACTTTAATAAATATTTATAAGGCCAGAGTTCCCTTGATCCATCTTGATCTTTACCGTTTGAACAGCGAGGATGAAATCGTGGATCTTGGTTGGGAAGACTATCTCGGTCAAGCTGTTATCGTGGTCGAGTGGGGCGAAAAACTGCATTATGAAGCCAGTTCCATCCAAGTGAATTTTGATGTTCAAGATGACTTCAGCAGAAAAATCACCATTGAAAAAAAATAAGTTTTGGGGATATCAACCTAGATCATGATCTTTTGCTTGAGTTATTCCTTCAAATATAAAGACAATGTTGATTTAACAAATCCATTATGTTAATAAATATATCTGAATAATTAGGGTGAACTTATACTATAATCATTTTATTTAATGTACCTGAACCATTAATTATTCAAATTCATCTTTCATTCTATAAAGAGACAAACTATTTATTAGGAGGTATCAAATGAGTATCAAAGTCGGAATCAATGGTTTCGGCAGGATCGGGAGAAATGTTTTCAGGGCCAGCTATAAAGACCCGGATATAGATATTGTGGCTGTCAATGATATCACCGACGCTAAAACACTGGCTCATCTTTTAAAATATGATTCCGTACTCGGAATATTAGACGCTGACATTAAAGCCGGAGACGATTCTATTACAGTCAATGGCAAATCTTTCCAGGTGTTTTCCGAAAGAGATCACAGCAATCTGCCCTGGGAAAAACTCGGAGTCACAACTGTGGTCGAATCCACCGGTCTGTTCACTAAACGGGGAGATGCCATTAAGCATATTGAAAACGGCGGAGCCAAAAAAGTGATCATTTCCGCCCCGGCTACTGATCCGGATTATACTGTTGTTCTAGGGGTAAATGATGAAGGCCTCGATCCAGAAAACCATAATATAATATCCAATGCCTCCTGCACCACTAACTGTCTGGCTCCGGCAGCCAAGGTCCTTCACGATGAATTCGGAATAGAAAAAGCTTTCATGACCACCATTCATTCCTACACCAACGATCAAAAGATCCTAGATCTTCCCCATAAAGACCTGAGGCGTGCCCGTGCGGCCGCAGTCTCCCAGATCCCAACTACCACCGGCGCGGCCAAAGCTGTAGGTATAGTCATCCCTGAACTGAATGGAAAGATCGACGGCATCGCCATCCGTATCCCCACTCCAAATGTTTCTGTAGTGGATCTTGTAGCTTTGCTCAAAAAGAATATCTCTGCGGATGAAGTTAATCAGGCTTTTAAAAAAGCTTCCGAAGGAAAACTTAAAGGCATTCTTCAGTACTGTGAAGAGCCTCTGGTTTCAGTCGATTTCATGTCCAATCCTCACTCTTCTATCATCGATGCTGGATTCACCCGGATCATAGACGATAATCTGGTCAAAGTCTTGGCCTGGTATGATAATGAATGGGGGTACTCCTGCCGCCTCCATGATCTGATCAAAAGAATTTCCAGTTGAAAAAAATGCTGTCGTTAACAGATCTCGATTTAAAAGAAAAAAAAGTATTTCTCAGGGTTGATTTTAATGTCCCTTTGGATGATAAAGCTAATATCCGGGACGACACCCGGATCAGGGCTGCTCTTCCCACCCTCAATTATCTTTTGGAGCATAAAGCCACAGTCATTATCGCTTCTCATTTCGGCCGACCTAAAGGTAAACCCGACCCCAAGTTCAGTTTAAAACCAGTTGCTTCTGCTCTAAGAGAATTCATTTCTCATGAAGTTTTATTAGCACCTGAGGTTATTGGAGAAGCCGTTGATAAGTTGAAAACAGAACTCCGTACGGACCAGGTTCTTCTGCTGGAAAACCTCAGATTCGATCCCGGGGAAACCGCCAATGATCCGGAATTCGCCCGGTCTCTGGCTAAGGGAATCGATTATTATGTCAATGACGCTTTCGGCGCCTGCCATAGGAAACATGCATCTGTGGTTGGGATCACTCAATTTATACAGAAAAAAGCAGCAGGATTTTTGATCAGCAAAGAAATCGAGTATTTGGAAAAGCTCACCAAAAGTCCAGAAAAACCTTATGCGGCTGTCCTCGGGGGCGCCAAGGTTTCAGATAAGATCCCAGTCATCGAAAACCTGCTCAATAAAGCCGATCATATTTTGATAGGCGGTGCCATGGCCTATACTTTTTTTGCCGCTCAGGGCAAAGGAGTGGGAAAATCTCTGGTGGAAGAGGAAATGAAAGAAACAGCTCTGGATATTTTGTCTCAAGCCAAGAAAAAAGGACTGGACCTCCATCTGCCTACAGATCACATCCTGGCGGAAAAGATCGATCCTGATGTAAGCTCACAAACAAGAGATGAGTTTCCCTTTCCGGATAATATGATGGCTCTGGACATCGGCCCAGAAACAGCTAAAGAATATTCAGAAACTCTCAGTCAGGCCAAAACAATATTCTGGAATGGCCCTATGGGTGTGTTTGAGATCGATAAATTCGCCCAGGGAACACTGAAGATCGCCCAAGCTGTGGCTGATTCTGATGCTATTTCTGTGGTCGGCGGAGGAGACTCGGTCGCTGCCATCGATAAAGCCGGAGTAAGCGATAAGATCTCTCACATTTCCACGGGAGGGGGCGCATCGCTGGAATTCATAGCCAATGAGACACTGCCCGGAATAGAAGCTTTGGGAGGAAAATAAAATGGCTCTAAGCAACAACATACCTTTTATTGCCGGCAACTGGAAAATGTTTAAAACCAATCCTGAAGCCGTGGACCTGGTTTCAGACCTGATAAACGGAAGCGAAGGGCTTTTGGATGGAGCGGAGATGGTGGTCATCCCTCCTTTTACTGCTCTTTACAGCGTGTTTGTATCTATGGAAAAAAGCGGGATAAAGCTGGGAGGCCAGAATCTTCATTGGGAAGACGAAGGCGCTTTCACCGGCGAGATTTCAGCCCCCCTGCTTAAATCTGTCGGATGTCAATTTGTCGTTATCGGCCATTCGGAACGAAGGCAGTACTTTGGAGAAACCAATCAAACAGTGAATAAAAAGATAAAGGCGGCCTTAAAACATGAAATTACTCCAATTGTTTGTATTGGTGAATCAAACGAGCAGCGGGAAAAGAACCAAACAAAAGATCATATATTCACTCAGATCGAGGAAGGGCTGGCAGGATTGGAAGAAGAACAGGCTAAAAAGATCATCATTGCCTATGAACCCATCTGGGCGATCGGAACAGGATTAACAGCCACCCCCGAGCAGGCCGAAGAAGTGCATGCCTTTATCCGGAAGCGGCTGGAAGAAAAATATGGAAAAGACACCGCTTCCTGTGCTATAATTCTTTACGGCGGTTCGGTGAAGCCTGCCAATACCTATTCTTTGCTTAAAGAAAAGGATATAAACGGAGCCCTTATCGGAGGCGCTTCACTGGAAGCTGAATCTTTTTTGGAGATTACAAAACAAGCTATAGAGGCATATAAAGAAAAATGGGCGCAATACTGACAACTTTTCACATCATTATCTGTTTTATCTTGATAATCGCGGTCCTTCTGCAGTCGGGAAAAGCAGCAGACCTGGCTGGAGCTTTTGGGGGCGCCGGCAGTCAATCTGTATTTGGTCCCCGGGGAGCAGCAACTATTCTTTCCAAAGTTACTACCATCTGCGCGGTCCTGTTCATGATCACATCGTTCGGATTATGGATGATCTCCGCACGAGGTGAAAGCTCTGTAGTCAGTGGTGAAGAAGCACCGGTACAAACCCCTGCCGCTGTAACCGATCAACCTACAGATAAACAGGCTCAAGCAGGTCAAACCGTTACCACAGAAGAGCAGAAGAAAGAAGATGAGAAAACCGCAGCTGCCGAACAAGAAAAGAAAGACCCTGAAAAACCTCCGGCAAAAAAAGAAGAAATAAAAGATCCAAATCAAGAAATCAGATAGATACGGAGTCTTCTGATATATCCTTCCACAAATTATGCCGAAGTGGTGGAATTTGGTAGACACGCATGGTTGAGGGCCATGTGAGCACTCCGCTCGTGGGGGTTCGAGTCCCCCCTTCGGCATTAACTTCCTATTAAGTCCCTTTTACTCAAGCAACTTTATCTATCCAGAAATTAAAAATATCTTAATTTAACGCTTGACATTTAACATGATGCATAATTTTTTTTATGTGATAAGACCTTTTAAATGTAAAGAAAGCGAAAAAATATTTTATCGAATCTACACAAAAAAGTTTCCGCTAAATATGTAAAGAGCTGTCCTGCCTATTTTTTCATTTTATCGTAGATTATTCTGGGAATATTGTTCTCCTCTAAAAGCTCTTCAAATGCCTTAATATCTGTTTTGGTCAGCTCATTAAAGGTTTGCAAAGCCGCCTCCAATTGCTCCGACAGCTCACCAAAGCGTTCATTTATTGATCGAATGGGTTTGGAATCCTGGGAATGGAGGGTTGAATAGACGTATGCAATCTGATTATCAAGCTTAACCTGATAATTTATAGGATCTTGACTGCTTTCACTTTTTACCTGGATCAAATCATCTTCTAATTTAGTTAATTTCTTGGTGAGTTCATCAGCCGCAGTTTTAATGGTTTCGGCATATCCCGCTTTGGATGCCCTGGATGAGATATCTTTAACCTGGTCACGGATCGCCCGGACATTTTTGATCAGGTCATGGCTCTGGGTAAATTTCTTGCCGACTTCAACCTGGAGATCGAATTGTTCCTTGAGATCATCCACCGTTATATCTGTCCAGCGGGGATCTTTCAAAATTTCAAAGGATTGCGCCATTGATTCTTCACCAGCCGTCAGCCTCACCTTGTACGTTCCCGGTACAGCTTTTGGCCCTCTGGTGCTGCTCAAGGAGATTATCGAATTTTCGATCTTTTCAGGGGCTTCATGAGCAAGATCCCATGAAAAAACATTCAGTCCTTTATCTGCCTTGAGTTCTTTATAGGTCCGGATGACTTCATCTTCAGCATTCAGGATCTCCATTTTTATCTTTTCCGGTTTCTCCTGAAAGAAAACATATACTGACAGCTGGCCGAGAGGACCTCTTACTTGAGTTCTATAGCGGTCTTCCGGTTGATAAAGCGTGAACTTATTTTCTATCTGATCTTGTTTTACCTGTCTTATAAAACCCAGATCATCCAGGATCCAGAAAGCCCGGCCCTGGGTGGCGATAAGCAGATCCCCCTGGTAGATCATCATATCCGTAATCGGAGTTATAGGCAGGTTCAACTGAAATTCCTGCCAGTGTTTTCCCTCATCAAAAGAAACATACATCCCAAATTCAGTCCCGGCAAAAAGCATTCCTTTTCTTTCCGGATCTTCACGCACCGACCTTACAAAATAGTCCGCAGGAATACCGTTCTTACCATCTGTAAGCAGGCTCCAGGTTTCACCATAATCAGTGGTCATAAAGATATAAGGTTTAAAATCATTATCCCGGTATTTATAAACCGCCATAAAAACACGCCCCGCCTCCCGCGGAGAAATATCGAACATATTTACTGTTCCTTCCTCAGGCATGTTTTTGGGTGTGACATTTGTCCAATTTTGACCGTTATCTCGTGAGACATGAACCAGTCCATCGTCCGAGCCGGCCCATAAAACTCCTTTTTCCAGAGGCGATTCCTCAAAAGCGAATATGGTACAGTAGGTTTCAACTCCAGTAACATCATGCTGGATCGGACCACCGGGACGGTCAAGATACTTATCGATATTCTGGGTAAGATCCGGGCTTATTACCTCCCAAGACTGCCCTTCATCCAGAGAACGGTGGACAAAATTCGATGTGATATACAAGATGGCAGGATCATGAGGAGATATCCGGATAGGGAAATTCCACTGGAACCGGTATTTTAAATCACGGGGAGCAATACCGTCATCCAGTTCCGGATAGGCGTCGATCCTTTTCATATGGCCCATTTTGCGGTCATAACGCGTGATCATGCCGATATAGTTTCCTGCATATATGATGTCGGGATTCCGGGGATCCACAGCAATATGACCGCTTTCCCCGCCCCCTACTGAATAAAATTCCTGATCAGGACGGCCCTGACTTAAGATGGAAATTGTGGAATTATCCTGCTGGTCGCCGTAGAGACGATACGGAAACTGATTATCCACTGCAACC